>JAEUWI010000011.1 GCA_016791475.1 Candidatus Hydrogenedentota bacterium | reverse complement strand
AGCGGCTGCTAGAAGCCCGTGCCCTTCTTGGAGTGTTTCTTGTCCCAGGGCCGCAACAGGTCCTTGGCCCGCAGGGTGCGCCACACGCTGGCCGGGCTCGCCGCCACCACGTCCGCGTCCAGCATCATGAAGGCCAGGCGGCGGCACCCTTCGCGGGGGTGCTTCATGAAGAAATTGGCGATGGCTTCCTTCTCCCAATCCAGCAGCCAGTGCTCGCGCGGCACCCACGCGTTGTGCTCATTCACCTTCCCGTAGCGCTCCTTCCAGTCGTAGAACTTGCCGGGCGAGAGGCCCAACCAGCCAAGTAAGCGGGCTGCGGACAGCCCGGCGCGCTCCGACCAGTAACGGACGAAATCGATGACCGCGTCGCGAATGTCATGGGGAACCCAGCGGTCCTTCAGAGCTCCCCAAGTTCTTTTTTCAACTTGACGTGCTCCTCCATCAGCTCCGAGAGCACCTCGTTCTTCGTCGCAAGCTTCGCCTCCAGCAACTCCACCCGCCGCGCCTGCTCGCTCTCCTGCTCCCGCCGTCCCTTGGAAGCCTTCTCGAACACCGACGCCCCGTTCTCGAAGAACTCCTTCTGCCAGCGGTAGAACACCGTCGGCGCCACCCCGAGCTCATCGCAGAGGGTGGAAATCGGAACCCCCTCCAAAAGATGGCGCCGCAGCGCAGCTACCTTCTCAGTCCCGCTGATATGCTTCCGTTTACGTTTCACTGTGAATTCCTCCGTAGGTTGTGACTAACTTACAGGGTATTCACTCCGATTCCAAGTGGAACAAAACACATCCGGTATGCACCTCACCTCAATCTGATGCGTTCGAACAAGATTTCGTTGTTGTGTGCCGCAAATCCCTGTAGTTGATATGGATAGGATGTGATTCTTTGCGTAATAAACACAAATATGCTGTCCGCTTTTGGGCCTAGTCGAGCTATACGAGGCGACCGTCCTCCGCATCGACGTGGACCACCCATGCAGGGCAAGTGTGGACGAATTGCCGAAAGGGCGCAAAGAGCCAATAGGACATCACATGTGGAGATCGCGGGGTTTCAGGAAGGATAAAGAGTGCTGAAGCCCTTCATGCAATTATGCATTGTAATTGCATAATTACACAGGGCTCGAACGCTATAGTTCCCCGAAGGGAAGTGCCGTCACCCCCAGTGCAATCGGCAGCCGGGTCGTTCCCGGATGCACGACGTATCCCGGCTCCGCGCGGCCGGCGAAGTCCTCCTGAAACGAAAGAATACCCTTCGCCATATTTGGATGCGGTGTTTCCGAGAGCTTGACCTCGATCGGAGTCAGTTTTCTTTCGGTCTCCACGACAATATCCACTTCGGTGCCGCTTGCGGTTCTCCAGAAGTACAACTGGGGCGGTTCTCCCCGGTGGAGGAGTGTCTTAAAGACCTCGGACAGCACGGCCGTTTCGAAGATGGCTCCGGCGAGCGGACCCTGGCGCGCGTGATCGGGGTCCTTCAGTCCCGACAGATAGCACAAGGTGCCGACATCGGTAAAGTAGACCTTGGGTGTCTTGACGAGACGTTTTCCAATACTCGCGTGGTAGGGTCGCAGGACAATGACCTGATACGTGGCCTCCAATACGGAGAGCCACGCCTTCGCCGTGTTGAGCGCGATGCCCAAATCACGCCCGACATCCGCGAGGCTGAGCAGTTGACCGCTTCGCGCCGCGAGCACGCGGAGGAAACTCTGGAAGAGGGTCAAGTCACCGACCTGGCGAAGTGTGCGCACATCGCGTTCAAGGTAGGTCTGGATATAGCTGGCATGCCACAGCGCCGAGTCTCGCTTCGGATTGCGCGCCAATTCGGGAAAGTTTCCCCGCAAAAAGGCCTTCCAGAGTTTGGTGCCCGAAAGGTGCAACGCGCCGGAAGAGGCGCCGTTTCCCTTTGGCCCTTCCCAGGGCAGTTTGGACTTCGTGTGGCCCTGGACCTCCCGGAACGAGAGCGGCAGCAGGCGCAGCATGGCGGCGCGGCCCGCGAGCGACTCCGTGACCTGCTCCACCATGAGAAGGTTCTGCGAACCCGTCAGCAGGTACTGGCCGGGTGTGTCGCGGCGCTCGTCGATGCGTTCCTTGATGTACATCATGAGGTCGGGCGCAAACTGAATCTCGTCGAAGATCACCGGTGGCGGATACGCGTCCAGAAAACCGCGCGGATCGGCGGATGCGGCAAGGCGCACATCGGGCGTTTCGAGCGAGACGTAGCGGCATTTTGCGCCGAAGATATGGCGCAGCAGCGTGGTCTTGCCCGATTGCCGGGGCCCGGTGAGCACGACGGCGGGGAATTCCCGGGCGGCGCGGCGCACTACGGGCTCCAGGGCGCGCGATATATAGGTTGACGGGGGCATTACTGGCTCCATGCAATTATGCATTCAGATTGCATAATTGCATGGATGAAAGTCAAGTCGTCCCAGTACGGATCCTGGCTCGGGTACTACACCACCCCATTCTCCAGATACACCCGCACTTCATAAACCCGGGCCTCGGGGACGCCGTTGGTGGCCAAAACAGTCAGCCGTAACTGATCGGCATTGACGACTTCGAAACTAAGCACCCGGCGGCGCTGGTAGTTGTCGTGTTCTTCGTGGAGGATGGTCCACGCCCCGTTCACATGCGCTTCGATTCGGTAGTCTTTCACGCACTCGGGATAGCGGAAGAGGGGCAAGCGGACGCGGCGGTTCATGTTGGTGTCGAAGGTAATCTCGACGCGGTTAAAGCGCTGCGTGGTGTTCCAAGCGAGTTCAAGTGATTGGGGCAGCGCGGTACCGGGCGCGGACTGCCAGAGGTTGGTCCAGCGGTCGGGGCGGTTGCCGCCCTGGACGACATTTTGTCCTGCGAAAGGCCGGACTTCGGGTCGGACCGCCATGCAGAAGCTTTTTCCTTCACGGAAGGGCCGCCAGTAGATGTTGCCGGGCAATTCGGCGGGGGCCACGCCCACGGGGCAGCGGTGAGCGATATCCTCGTTGTCCTCCACAAAGAGCTTCCAGAAGATGCCTGCGTGGGCGGTGGTGTGGATGTAGTACAAGCGTCCGCCTTCCACGTCCGCGTTGAGATCGAAGTGGACCCAACCCTCGCTGTTTGCGGGCACGACTGCGGTTGCGGTGGCGAGGTCCTCCGTGCCGCGAAAGTCCCAGACATGATCCGCGCGGCGCAGGGCGACCGTCATCTCCGCGTTGTCCGCCAGAGCAGAGCGGAGCAGCAGCGAAACGCGATCCACGCGGTTGCCGGAGACCGGGAAGATCTGCGCCTTTGGGAGGGTCATCTCCAGTTCCGTTGTGGCGGGCGGGAAGACCAGCGGGGCCTCGCTCGTCGCGGTGACTTTCGCCGTGCGCGCGAGGTCGGCGGGATCTTCGTTGACCACGCCGGGGATATAGCCGTCCTGCCGGAGTATAAGCTGCTGGCATTCCTTTGCATGCTTTGTGGCGACTTCGCGGGGCGGAAGTTTGTGCTTCACGCAGAGGGCGGCGGCGGCGCCCACGGCCTGTCCCACGACCGCGCCGGTGCAGAGCACCCGCGAGGACGAGAAGGCGACATAGGAGCAACTGATGGGGCGCCCCGCCATCATGAGGTTGGGCACGTTGCGGGAGTAGAGGGCGCGCAACGGTATGCCGTAGGTGCGGGTGCTCTTCAAGTCCCAGTTCGCGTCGTCGTAGTGGCTCTTGTAGGGCTTTTGCGAGCGATCAAGTATGCCATGGGTGTGGATGTCGATGAACCAGACGCCATAGGCCACGTTGTCGTCGAGGAGTTGCGGATCCTGCACATGTTGCTGGGTGAGGATGTAGTCGCCCAGGATGCGGCGGCACTCGCGCTTGTAGGGCCAGAAGCCGACGAAGTCGATGCCGTAGTTCTCCGCGCCGTGATCGCCGCCGTTCTTGACGTGGTCCCAGACGCCCAGGAGGTGGCGCAGGCCTTCATGGATAATAACGCTGTTGTCCTTGATGGGGTGGTGGGGCGGTCCCACTTCGAGCCACCAGTAGCCCCCTTCGAGAAAGCTGTGGTTGCGGCCCTGAAATTCTTCTTCACTGTTGAATTGCACGGCCCAGTCGGGGCGTTTGAAGGGGACAGGCGCGCCGGTGTCGAAGGCTCGGAAGAAGAGGGAGGAGCCCATGATTTGCTCATCGGGCACGTCGGGGGCGAGGGGCTCGCCGTGGACGGTCTTGTCTTCTCGGCCCCAGCGGTATTCCGCACCCGCGCGGTGGGCGAGTACACCGTCGCCCGAGGCGTCAACGAAAAGTTGCGCACTGAGGAGAAACTCCTTTTCCGAGCCGAGCTGGATGCAGTAGGCGGATTGGATCGCGCCGTTCGCGTTCATAACCGCGCGGTGCATATGCGTGTTGAGATAGAGCGTGATGTTGGGCTCGCGGAGGACCCACTCATAGAGCACGAGGTCCCAGTGGCAATTCATGAGGCCTTCGCGATAGGGAATGTGGTTGCGGACCCGTTCTTCCGCGTGAATCTCGTCGAAGATGCCGCATTCCTTGATCCATACCTGGTGGGCCGTGGCGTTTTCCGGGTAGAGGCGAACCTCGCTGGAGGAGTTGCCACCGAGCATGGCCCGCTCGTGGACCAGGGCGACTTTCACGCCATTGCGCGCGGCGCTGATGGCGGCGGAGAGACCGGAGATGCCGCCACCAATCACGACGAGGTCGTAGGACAGTTCGATGAGGTCATCGCCCAAGTGGCGCGGATCTAAGGGCAGGGCCAGGGAAGCGGGGGAAGGCACAGCAGAAAGTGGGCTGGTGGCCACCGGGACCTCGGCGGCGCCGGTCTTCGCGGCGGGGAGCACCGAGCCGCCCATCAGGGCACCGAGGAAGCGGAAGAAATCGCGGCGTTTCCAGAACATGGGCTTTCCTTTCGGGTAACGGGCGGCGGAATGGGTCTTATGGGTCGTATGGTGTCGATGATTCTCAGACGCCGTCAACTGTCAACTGTCCGGTTTGCTGTAATCGATCAGGCGCACTTCCACATTTTCCGGTTCAAGGTGGACTTCCACGTCTGTGGCCTGAAATCCATCGATGGTGATGATGGGCGCTTCGAAGAGGGTGTCCGGCTCGCTTTCCCGGAGGAAGAAGAGCTGGTAGATGCCGCGGTCCACTTTGATGGATGCCTTTCCTTTCGGCGGGATGGATACATCCCTGCCAAGTTTGTCCCGGCGGAGTCCGGCGGTCATGGGGCTGTCGGACGGGTTGAGGAAGCGGATTTCGAAGCTGCCCTCTTCCAGGGAGCGTGAGAAATCGGGGAGGGACGCCCTGGGGTTGTAAGAAGAGGTTTTCTCGCGATCACTTCTGCTTCGTCGCGCGGCGCCTGCGATGGCGATGGTGGGCCCGTCGAGCGGGGCGTCGGCGGCTGGCGCGTCGGGCTGACTCGCCTGCGGCGCGGGGGCCTCGGGCAGCTCCGATGCACCGAGCGGCTGTTCCGTGGCGGAGGTGACGGCGCGGTCCAGGGGAATGTAGACGCCGGGCGCAATCTGGGCGACGGGCATATTGTCCAGATCGAGTCCGGCGGATGGGGCGGAAGTTGATGCGTCTGGTGCATGGGCAGTGCGCAGGTTGCTTTTTGTGGTCAGCACGCCCGCGTCAAAGCGCGTCGTGAAGCTCGCGCCGAGCGCGTCGGTCCAGCGATAGATTTCGGCGCCTTTCTCATCGCCACCGACGCGGATCGGTTCTATCGACACGAGCGCCCGGGCATCGGCGAGGGACATTCCTCGGATAAAGCGAGCATGGAGTTCGGGGGTGAGGGCGGGCTCGGGGTGGGCGGCGGGGAGGGGCGGCTCGACGGTTGCCGAAGTCTCCGGCTGGTGGACGGGTGCCACGGTGTCTACGGGCGCTGGTGTTGACGTAGTTGGAGCGGAGGGTGACCCGGATTGTTCTTCACGCACATCGCAGGCGGAAAGGCCGGCGCACGCGACGAGTGCGATGACGATATGAGTTGAAAATCGTGGGCCTGGCATGGCGATAGCGAGTCCGTTCAGGTTGATTGTAACCAGTATCGGGGCTGGACGTGTCGATTGCAAGCGCTTTCAGGGGTCTGCGTGGCTGGCGGATTTCATGGTTTCTCTTGCATCGTCCGCGTCGCCGCAGTATCGTATTCGCCGAGGAGGAATCTCATGCGAGCGATTTCCAGATCAAAGTCGACGGCGGCGTCCGGTTGCGTGTTGAAGCTGGTGGGGATGGTGTTCTTTCTGGTGGGTTCGGGGCTGTTTATTGGCCTGAGCGGCGTGCCGCTGCTGAACTGGTTCAATGCGCAGTCGTGGCCTTCGGTGACGTGCACGATCCTGAGCAGTTCCGTGGGCACCCATTCGTCTTCCGACGGCGGGGACACCTACAGCGTGGACATCCGCTATGCCTACGAGTACGACGGGGTCCCCTATGAAAGCGACCGCTACAATTTCTTCGGGGGATCGTCCTCGGGCTACGACGGCAAGCAGGCGGCCGTGGAGCAGTATCCGGCGGGCGAATTGCGGCAGTGCTACATCAATCCCGAGACCCCGAGCGAGGCGGTGTTGAACCGGGATTTCAGTTTGACCTACCTCATCGGCGGCTTCGGTCTGATATTCGTTTTTGTCTCGTTGTTTATATTGTTTGCGGGCACGCGGGCGGTGGACAGGGCGGCCCATCCCGTGCCGTCCATGTTCCGCGGAGAGGGCGCGCCGAAGACCTATAGTTACACCATCTCCAGCGGCACAAGCGCGATTCCGATCGAGGCTCCGGATTTGGGAACGATTGCGCTGAAGGGGGGCTACAACAGTATCGGCGGATTTGTCGGTCTGCTGATTTTCGCCTTAATCTGGAATGGCATCATCAGCTTCGCCGTATGGGACACGGTGGACATAGGCGATGGTGGCGCCTTCGACGTTGTCTCGGCGCTGTTCCTGATCCCCTTTGTGCTGATTGGTATTGGGTTGATCTTTGGCGTGGGGTATTTTTTCCTTACGCTGTTCAACCCGCGACCCGATTTGAAAATGACGCCGGGTTACCTGCCCCTGGGCGGCGCGGTGGTGGTGAGCTGGAGTTTTCGAGGCAACCCGAGTCGGATTCAGAAGCTAACCATTTTTGTGCAGGGTCAGGAGGCGGCGACGTATCGTCGCGGCACTTCGACTTCGACCGACCGGAGCGTGTTCGAAAAGATCGTGGCGATTGAGACGGTGGAGCCCGCGGCCATTGCGGCGGGCGAGGCCACGTTTACGATGCCCGAGTTTACGGCGCCGTCGTTCAACGGGCCGAACAACAAGATTCAATGGCAGGTGAAGGTCCACGGCGAAATCCATCGCTGGCCCGATGTGAACGAGGAGTTCGAACTGGTGGTTCATCCCCTGCCGCTGCCCGAGGGCTCCACCCATCAGCCTGCTGAATTTCACCTTTCCGGATCGGGAGAAAGCGCATGAGCCTCACACTGCGAATCAATCAAGACCCCAACACGCTCGTGCCGGGCCAGATTATCGACGGGGTCGCGGGCTGGCGACTGGACGATGCGCCGAGGGACGCGATCTTGCGGCTCTTCTGGTTTACGGAGGGCAAAGGGACCTGCGATGTGGGCGTGGTGGAGGAGTTGACGCTGCCCCACCATCTGGCCGAGTTGAGCGGCACTTTCCGATTTACAATCCCCGCCGCGCCCTACAGTTTTTGCGGCCAGTTAATCACGCTGAAGTGGGCCATCGAGCTGCTGGTGGACAAGGGCGATCTGGTGGAGCGGCTGGACCTGATTGTGTCGCCGTGGGTGGAGCAGGTGAGCCTGAAGAAAGTGGAGTAGGGTGCTTTCGGCGGATCAGAATCCTTTTCGGGTTGCGCGCATTGAGGGGCTGGCGTATCGCGCGCCGGATTTTGAGTGGGAGGCCTTTCTGGCGCGGCTGGTGGCGCCAGGGCTGTGCGGGGCGATCGTGGGGCCCCATGGATCGGGGAAGACGACGTTGCTGCTGGAGGCGCAAGCGCGCCTGAAGGCGCGGGGCATCCCGGTGCGCTACGGATTTCTGAATGAAGAGACTCGCTTCAAGGCGCGCCAGGCCCGGGCGCTGGTGGCGGAGACGCCTCGGGAGGCCGTGCTGTTTCTCGATGGCGCGGAGCAACTGGATGGGCTGACCTGGCAGTGGGTGAAGTGGCGCGCGCGTCGCTTGCGGGGATTTGTTATTACGATTCACCAGCCAGGGCGTTTGCCAACGATATACACGACGCAAACGGGCGAGGGGTTGTTGCGGGAGCTGCTGGAGCAACTGGTGGGGGAGGAGAGGGAGTGGTATTGGGAACGGGCGCGGGAACATTTCGTGCGATGTAAGGGGAATGTGCGGGAGGTGTTCTTCGCGTTGTATGACGATTGTGCCGGGGGGAAGATTTGACCACGGAAGGGCACGGAATTTCACGGAAGCCGTGGGAATCTTACTTTACCACGAAGGCCACGAAGCGCACGAAGGAAAAAGCTGAAGGGACTCGGAGGTACAATATGTTGGTTGCTTTGCGCCTTCGCGTCTTTGCGTGCAGATCATCAGGAGAACTCACGCGGAGGCGCGAAGACGCAAAGGGAATATATTAGGTTGTAACTCGATTTCGTCACGCGATTTCTTGAATTACTTACGCTTCGATACGGTGTCGATGAAGTGTGCCATCTTCGTAGAACCACAGGCGATCTTCGGCGGACGAAAGGTGGACACCGCCGATCCATTCGTCGATGGGGTTGGTTGGGTAGGACGACGCGCGGCCTTCGAGGACGGCCCTGCCGAAGTCGGTGAGGGTGACCTCCGCTTCGCGGTAGGAATCTGCGGGGCCTTTCAATTGCAGAAGGGGCTGTGGATTTCTGGTGCTGGCCATTTGCTTGAGCCGGTAAAATAGATATCCATCCCCAGTACTGTCGCCATTCTCCCAGGTGTCGCATAGTACCTCTGCAATCACGCGGATGGCCTTGGGGCCGTTTGCACCGGTGTGTGCAAGGAGCATGCTGTCCCAGAGGGAGAGTCCGGTTTCGCGTTTCGGATAGCGGCGCAGTAGATTGAGCAGGATATGGCGGGGCATGGACGTGCCATCGCGCGTAAACTCGACGAGTGCCTCGGGCGTGTTGCTTGTGATGGCGGTCCATGCGGCCCTGCACGTGGCGAAGTCGGCCTGCGATAATTGGACCGGTTCTGGGTGTAGCTTCAGGTCATCGGGGCTCAAACTTCCCATGGAAATGTAACGCCCGTTGTGGTGCGGGCGGACGTGGAAAGGAACAACGTGAATGGCGCTTGGAACGGTTCCGACCCAATCGAGCAGATGGACGGTGAAGAGCACAAACAACTGATCGTGCAGCTCGTCACCCGCCCAAAGGTAAATCTCGGATGCTTCGCGGAGGCGTTCCAAGGCGCGTGGATGCTCGCACGGCTCTCCGTGGTCGCCGAAAACGCTACCATCTTCCTCCCGCGCCGGAGCCACGGTGTTCCAAAAGCTCTGTCGCACTTCGGTCCATGTGGCCAGGGAGTCGAAATCGCGTAGCGGTCCACACGCGAGGTCATCCCGGTGGACCAGCAGTCGTTCTTTCGCCCCGAAGACCATGCTCCATGTTGCCGCGGCGACTTCGCCGGGAACGATGTGGAGACCGTGGTCGGTGATGTTCATTGCTATGCCCGCGCGGTTGTTACGATTGCCATCTTGCCAAGCCGGTGCGCTCCAGCGCGCTCAACGGTTACGGCGTGCGGCGTTTTCGAGGATCGCTTCCTGCATTTCCTCGACGGTCTTCGGCGGGCCCTGATACTTGTCTTTCAAAATTCCCTTCAAACTTGCAACGCTCACGGTCTTGGGCCGAAGGACGTACGAGCCATCGTGTCTTCGTTCGAATGCGATCCTGTCCCCGGATTTGAGATGGAGATCGTCCCGGAGGGCTTTGGGAAGGGTGATCCGACCCTTGCTTGTGAGCGTGGATTCCATTCTTGGACCCTCTTGTGCCTGCATCAATTCCTTACTTCATTTTAGGGAGACGAGTGGCATCTGTCAACACCGAGAAGTCGGCCGCGGCAGATCGCTCAGGCTGCACCACGCAGGACGTAAACAAAGCATCGCGGGAGCGGGCATCGATTACTTCGCATCGGCTTGCGCTTCGTTGCCCTCCAGCGTCGCAAACCATGTCAGGGCGAGCGGCACGGCGCGCAGGACGGAAGTGTTGTGTTCCCACGGGCCCACGGAGACTGCCGTGACGTCCGCGCCGCGGGCTCTCAGTTCCCGCTCGGCGCTTCGGGCTTCTTCCGGCAAGACATCCACGTCGTTCTCGCCGAAGTATATCTTCACGGGCGCCTTTGGGGTCCAGTCGCGAATGCTGTTTTCGGCGAGGGCATCCAGAAACCAATGGGCGGTGCCGTTCTCGTAGGCGGCGAGAAATTCGGGGACGAAAAGTTCTCTTGGATTCTCGGGCAGGGCGGCCGAGATGATGTCGGATTCGTGATCGCCGTCGAATAGAACCGGCACGGTCTCCGCGTAGGGCTTGGCGAGCAGGGAATCGATGGGTTGCTTGTAGACGGCGGCGTAGGCGCTGGCGAGGTAGGCCAGGTAGTAGACGTGGGAGTCGGTCTGTCCGGTCAGGGCCTGGGGAAAGCTGATGTCGCGCAGGTTGAAGGGGCCTGCCACGGGGGTGGATGCGGCCACCCTGAAGCGGGGATCTTCCAGCTTTTCGAGTGCACGCTGCACGGCGAGGGTTGCATGGCCACCTTGGGAGAATCCCATGAGGTAAAGCGACTCCGGCCATGGCGTGCCAAGCGCACCGAGCAGCCCATGGGCGGCCTTAAGAAAATCGACACAGGTTTCAACGGTCGTCTTCGTGTGCAAATAGGGATGCAGGTCGTGGCTTTCGCCCAGTCCGATATAGTCCGGCGCCAGCAGGAGATGACCGGCGCCCGAAACCAGTGCGGTCGCAAGCAATCCCTCCTGGGATGTTTTCTGCGAAGGTGCGGAATTACGCTGCGCGTTCGTGCCGTGAAAATAAGCGACCGCGCTCCGGGGCGCCCTGTTGTCCGGCAGGGCGACCAGTCCCGAAGCAACGACAGGTGCGCCATCATGGTTGGTGGTTCGATAGCGAAGTCGATAGACCGTCGCGCCATTGGCGACGGTAACCGGGTCGGGAAGTCCGGCGCGGTCGAGGAGGGTCTGGAGGGCGAGGCGGGGGTAGGCCCCAATTCTCTCCGCCGCGACGAGGCCGCCGGGCCCGCTGTCCAACGCGGTGACCGGCAGGACCACCGGGAAGGTGCCCACCGCCCTGTACGCCGCGAAGGCCAGGGCAGAGGCCGCGGCTGCCGTCACAAGGGCAGCGGTCAGGAGAACTCTGCGTCGGGTCATGATGGAACTTTCAGGTTGTTGAAAGAAGTTGGGTGTTGCCCGCTGGGCCTGCGGTAGTCGTGTCAGTTATACATGAAGTGGGCGGTCGCTTTGCAGGCTTTGTCGGTTTTGATTCGTACCCAGTGGGCGCTGTAGCCGTCGGGGAAGACGTGGTGCTGATAGGACTTGGCGGGGAGCTCGAAGGTGTCGTACCACTGCCAGGCGCCGTTGCCGAGGAAGTCGACTTCGATGCGGAATTTGACGGTCTCTTCGCTTTCGTGGGCGATATGGAGGACTTTCTTGTCGAAGCCGGTCATGAGAAAGGGGTCTGAGTAGGTGTCGGCGCGGACGTCGCTCTCCCACCAGGGGCCGCCCCAGCCTTTGGGCTTGCCCATCTGCCAGAGGTCGTCGATGTTGCCGAACCAGAAGCCGGACTGGGGCTGGCCGACGGCGTTGTCGGTCTGGTCGCCGGCCATGACGAAGAGGCCGCGCCAGTAGCAGAAGTCGGGCACGATGCGGAGGTGGGTGCTGATGGGCCGCACGCCCCAGATATGGCCGTCGTAGACCTGGGTGGGGAGTTCGTAGAACATGCCGTGGACGTCCATGATGTAGCGCTCGGTCTGGGCTTCGCGGATACGCATCCACTCGGTGTTCCAGGTGTGGTCGAAGGACTGGCTGGCCTTGGGGAGGAGGTAGCGGCTCCACTTGCCGTCGTGGAGCACGCGGAGGATGACGGAGCCTTTGTCCCAACCCGTGGCGAAGAGGGTGTTGCCGTAGCGCTCGCCCGCCTTGGGATTTTGCTTGCCGGCGACTTCGACGAAGGGATTTCGCTCCACGATACTCCAGGCGGCGCCGTCGAACTGGGCCAGGCATCCGCTGGCGCGGCGTCCGAGGAACTCGGGCTCTTCGTAGGTGTTGTTGGCGACGACGAGTCTGCCCTGGGCGCTGTGCATGCCCTTGAAGTGGGGCTGGCCCTGGATGCCGAGCTCCTGGACGAGATCGAAGAGTTGGGTCGCATCGAGGGACTGGAGATCGACCTCAAAGAGCAGGCCCTCCATGGTGAGGAAGTAGGCCAGGGTCTCGGGGTTGACGAGGTGGCGGGCGGTGGCGGTGAGGCGGTGGCCCTCGAGCGCTTCGATGGTGCGGACGGTGCCCTGAGCATCGATCACGTGGGGACCGATGATGGCCTGCTGTGTTTCCCAGTGGATCATGCGGTTGGCGAAGGTGCCGGTGACGGATTCCGGGTGTTTCGTCATGGTCATATCGTCGTCGATGGCGTAGAGTCCGATTCCGTCGCCCTTGATGTGGGCGACGTAGCCGACGGCCCAGAGTTTCTCGGCCCAGGGGATGAGTGCGCCGATGCCGGTTTCGGAGGTGCTTCCCGCACCCTCGGCCATGACGGTGAGGCTTGGGAAGACGCCGCTGATCTCCACAGGCGGCTTTTCCTGGGCGTTGGCGAGGGCGGTCAGGGTGAGGCCAAGGGTGGTGGCGAGAATACGGAGTGGCGGATGCATGCGAAGCTCCCTGGGTTCGTACTGCAAGTGCGGTTACCGTTCACGATAGGGGAGGGCCCCCCTGTTGTTCAAGGGACGATGGCGTCCAGCGGGATATTCAAAATAGTTTGTGGAGCGATTTGGGGCGTGAAACCTGGGTGGGCGCTGGGGTAAGCTCTGGGACCGGCGCTGGGCTGGCGACAGGGAAGGCAGCATGAAGCACACAAAGCACGCGATATATCTTTTTCTCGCGGCCATGATCTACGCGGTGGTGCGCTACAACGTATTGGGCGAGGTCGCCTGGGCGAATGTTCCCGTCTACGTGACGAACAAGGGGCTCTCGTGGGCCGGGCTGGCGCTCTTTGGGCTCTCGGTCGCGTCTCGGGAGAAGGCTGATCGGCGGGGCTATGGGACGCTGGCGGCGGGGGCCATTCTTGCGCATGTGGTGATGTCGGTGCTGGTGTTGAGTCCCGCGTACTTCACGAAGTTTTTTTCGGAATCCGGCCGGATGAACGGGGTTGGCGAGGCATCCATGCTGGCGGGCGTGCTGGGTTGCGTGGTACTTGGCGGCTTGTATACGGCGAACCTTCAGGCGCGGGAAGCGGGGGCTTCGCTCCGGGCGGGCTGGGGCCGGGCGGTTTTGTGGCTCAGCGCGGTCCATGTCCTGATTATGGGTTTTGCGGGTTGGCTGGCGCCGTCCGGCTGGCCGGGGTATCTGCCGCCCATCACGTTGTGGTCGTTCCTCATGGCGCTGTATTTTCTGCTGGCCCGGGGCCGAAAGGGAGCCTGAGACGGCCGAAGGGTTGAAGGAGGGCCTGTCCAGTTGCGGAATGTTGTGCTATACTCCGACTTCAACTTTTGGTGGTAAGGGAACCCCATCTCATGATTCTGACCAGATTTGTACGGGGCGCCGCTTGCGGTTCCGGCCTCATTGCTCTCGCCCTGTCGGGGCTTTTTCCGTTGACGATTGCGGCGCAGCAGGCTGGGGGGGCGGGTTTTGTGCCCGAGCTCGATCCGCCGGTGGAGGCCGGGAACTTTCCCGCGATCGCGCCGGGAACGTCCATGCCGCCGGATACAAACGGCGCGGTGGGCCCGAATCACCTGCTGGTGGCGACCAATGGCACGGTTCGTATCCAGGACCGGGCGGGCACGGTGCTGAGCTCGGTTAATCTGCTGTCCTTCTGGTCGGGGCTTGGCGTGTCGGACGTATTCGATCCGCGGAGCTATTTCGATCCCTATAGCGAGCGCTTTTTCATGATTACCTGCGCGGAGCGCCGCAGCGCGGCCTCGGCGATGCTGCTGGCGGTGAGCGAGACGGACGACCCCACGGGGAACTGGCATCGCTGGGTACTGGACGCGGATCCGGCGGACATCAACTGGGCCGACTATGGAAATCTGGGGTTTACGGCGGGGGAGATCACCTTTACGGTCAATCTCTTCACGAATGCGGCGGACGCTTTCAGCGGGGTTCAATTCTGGCGGATTGACAAGGCCTCGGCGATGGATGGCGGTTCGCTGACGATGGAGACCTTCCGGGTGACGGGGGCTGGAGGGACGCTGGTACCGGCGGTGACGCTGGATCTGGGGCAGAATATCCAGTATGTGATCCGGACGGGCAGTTCGAACCTTTTCGGAACTGGACGCGTTCAGTTGTATCAACTTGACGGAGTGCTGGGGGCTTCGAGCCTCGCGACGGCACCGAGTGCGGCGCTGGGCTCGGCGTGGTCCATTGCCCTGCCGGATGCGCCTCAACTGGGCACCTCGTCGCGGATCGAGACGAATGATGACCGGATTCAGTCGGCGGTGTATCGATTCGGTCGAATCTGGTGCGCCCATACGGTGGGCCTTCCGGTTTCGGGACCGAGCCGAACGGCGGCGAAGTGGTGGTCTGTAGAGCCCGCAACGGGCCTGCCGCACCAGTCCGGTGTGCTGGACGACCCCGCGAATCAGTATTCCTATTATTACCCGAGCGTTGCGGTGAACAGCCAGGGCCTGATGATGCTGGGTTGCTCCGGCAGCTCGGCGGCGGACTATGTGGGCGCGTACTATGCCTGGCGAAATCCGGATACGGTGCTGGGCGGGTTGGAGGGTTCTCAGCGCTACCATGCGGGGGTGGGGCCATTCACGGGGCCGCGCTGGGGCGATTATAGCGGCATCTACGTAGACCCGGTCGATGGGACGTCCCTTTGGGTATTGCAGCAATATGCCGAGGCGTCGAATCGCTGGGGGATTCAATGGGTTCAGTTGACCGTGAATCAGCGGAACAGCCTGCCCGCGCTGGGTTGGGTTGGTATGGGTGTGCTCTTCGCGCTTCTGTGCGGTTTGGGCTGGTGGGTACGCAGACAGTATTTAGTTGTCAAAACTCCATAAACTGCTAAGTTGGGGCGCACAATATATATGGGTTTTGGTCGCCTTTTGTCGCCTGGGCACCTTCAAGGCCCGTTGTAGTCCGCCGTCAGGCACCCTTCCTCGCCTGAGAGCCCTACCCGAAAATCCGGTTGATATTCGCTGTAAGATGTTTATTTTCAATAATTTGCGTTTCTGTGTGCCTCCGGGAACCGCTGCAACGCCTCTCCGCGCGGGGTGCTTCGTGCCTGGACAGTCTGCCCAAAAAACTTCTTCTGTAAATAATGCGGCGTTTGTTATATATTTTGTTGTACAATGGAGAAGCATGTAAGAAATCTGGTACTCAAAACTAAAAAGGCACCGGTCCATTGACAACAGATTTTCCTGGACATAGCCGCAGATGTGGTATGATTGTTCAAGCAACATCGGCTCGTCGTGGTGGCAGATCCCGGGAAGCGGTTCGCGTCTGTTTCAGGGGCGATCTGTTTGCGTGTGCGCGTATTCAACAAGGACATCTTGATGAACGTTGACCAACGTCACCCCTCTGCCTGCGGGCTTCGTCGCTGCGCGTGTAGCTTCGTCGCCATCGTGGGCCTACTGGGTGCTTGCAGCCTCTTTTCTCTCAACGCCGATGCCCTGCCGACGCGCGCGCTTTCACTGATTCCTTCTCTGGTACTCGGCGATACGGGCAATCCCTCGCCCGCGCCCGTGTCCAGCTTCACGGGCATCAATCCGGCGAATTCGACGCCCCCGGACAGCCATGGCGCGGTGAGCGCAACCCATGTGGTGACGCATATCAACGGCCAGGCGATCGTGCAGGATCGCACGGGCACCGTACTGGCGAATGTGGGCCTGACGACGTTCTGGGGCAGCCTGGGCGTTACCGACGTGTTCGATCCGAAGGTGATTTACGATCCCCACAGTGATCGTTTCATGGCGATGGCCTGCGCCCAGCGCCGTTCCTCGACCTCGGGCATGCTTTTTGGCGTCACGGCGACGAGCGACCCGACGGGCACATGGCACCTGTGGCTGCTGGACGGCGACGCGGCGAATGTGAACTGGGTGGACTTTCCGAATATCGGGGTGACCGCCAACTGGATCACCCTTACGGGCAACCTTTTCAGCAACTCGGCCGATGCGTTTGGCGGTGTGAACATCTGGGTATTGAGCAAGTCCACGGTGCTGGACGGGGGCGGGTTTACGCAGCAGTTGTTGAAGGTGACCAACGCGGGCGGCACGCTGGTTCCCGCGCTGACCTACGACGCGGGCGAGACGACCCAGTATCTGGTACGTGTTGGCGCGTCGAATCTTTTCGGATCGGGCCGCCTTCAGGTCTACAGCCTTACGGGAACAATCGGATCGATCTCGTTCAACACCATTCCCTTTGCCTCGATCGGGCCGGCGTGGAGTATCTCGCTACCGAACGCGAAACAGCTCGGCTCCACGGCGACGATCGAAACGAACGATGATCGCCTGATGAATGCGGTCATCCGAAACGGTCGCCTCTGGACGGTTCACAACGTGGCCTTCGACACGACGACGCGGGATCACTCGGCCATCAAATGGTGGGAACTGACCCCGGCCGACGGTACGGTGATACAGTCGGGTCTGATCGAAGATGTGGGCCCGACCGGCACCTTCGACAACACGACGGGCCGCTATTACTACTACCCCTCCATTGCGGTGAACAAGAACAACGAAGTTCTGGTGGGATTCAGCGGATCCGGCGCGCTGGAGTACGCGTCGTCGTACTACGCGTATCGGGCGCCGACCTATGCGGCGGGGTTGACGGATATTCCCTTCAAGTACAAGGCGGGCCTGGGCATTTACTCCGGGCCGCGCTGGGGCGACTACAGCGCCACGGTGGTGGATCCGAGCGACGACACAACCTTCTGGACGGTGCAGGAGTTTGCCGCGGGCGGAAACAAGGGGGCGAACTACTGGGCGCAGGTGGGCGAGGCGTCGTCCACGGACACCACGGCGCCCCGGGTGACGGGCGCGACGGCGCTTACGAGCACGACGGTCCGGATTTCCTTCGACGAGGCGATGCTGGACAATGCGGCGCTGACGACGGCGTCGAACTATACGTTTACGGGCGGTCTTACGGCGAGCGGCGTGACGCGCCTGAACGCCACGCAGGTGTCGGTGACGGTGAATGAGATGATCAGCGGCACGAGCTACACGGCGACGGTGAGCGCGAGTGGCCCGAGCGATCTGGCGGGCAACAAGGTGAACAGCGGCGCCAACACGGCGACGTTCACGGGGCTGGGCGGCGCGCCTACGGCGGTGATCAGCCTGGACAACCCGACTCCGACGAATTTGAACACCGTCAATTTCAGTGTGGACTTCAGCGAGAGCGTAGGCACTTCCTTCACGGCGGCGGATGTCACCGTGACGGGATCCCTCGCCGCGAGTTCATCGGCGGCGGTGAGTGGCGGGCCGATCCAGTTTACGGTGGCTGTAACGCCATCGAACCCGAACGCGGAAGGCACCATCGGCCTTTCGGTGGGCACGGGGATTACGGATCTGGTGGGCAACAGCTTCGGCGGCGGGTCATCGCCCCAGGCTTATACCCTGGACAACACGGCGCCGGCGATCGGGGTGACCGCGAAGACGACGACGGATCGTACGCCTTCCCTGGCGGGCACGGTCAGCGACAATTCGGCGGTGATTTCCCTGACGGTGGCGGGTCAGACGCGCACGGCGACGAACAACGGCAACGGCACGTGGACCCTGGCGGACAACAGTCTGACCTCGATTGCGGACGGCACGTATAACGTGGCGGCGACGGCGACGGACCCGGCGGGCAATGTGGGTACGGATGCCACGACCAATGAACTGGTCGTGGACGGTACGGCGCCGACGGTAACGGTAAACAGCCGGCTCACGAACGACAATACCCCGCAGCTTACGGGTACGGTGAACGAGGCGGGTGCGACGGTGACGGTGGTGGTGGGCGGCCAGACGCGTACGGCGACGAACAACGGCAACGGCACGTGGACCCTGCCCGACGGCAGCCTGACGGCGCTTGCGGACGGGGTTTACAACGTGGCGGCGACGGCGACGGACAGCGTGGGCAATATGGGCACGGACGGCACGACGAACGAATTGACCGTGGACGCCACGGCGCCGGTGCTGACGGTAAACACGCGGATCACGAACGATACGACGCCGTCCCTCTCGGGTACGACGAGCGATCTTGCGGCGGCGGTGAGTCTGACGGTAAGCGGTCAGACGCGCGCGGCGACGAACAACGGCAACGGTACCTGGACGCTGGCGGACAACAGCCTGACGGCGCTTGCGGCGGGTGTCTACAACGTGGCGGTCACTTCGACGGACGCGGCTGGCAACACGGGCAACGACGGATCCAGCAACGAACTTACGATTGATCTGACCGCGCCGACGGTGACGGTCAACACCCTTTCGACGAACGATACGACCCCGCCGCTCACGGGTACGGTGAACGACCAGAGCGCGACGATTTCGGTGACGGTGAGCGGTCAGACGCGCGCGGCGACGAACAATGGCGACGGCACCTGGACGCTGGCGAATGGCAGCCTTACGGCGCTGGCGCAGGGCACGTTTAACGTGGCCGTGACGGCGACGGATCAGGCGGGCAACGCGGCGAGCGACGGCACCACGAACGAACTGGTGATCGATACCGTTGCGCCGACGATAACGGTGGCGACGCGGGTGACCAACGACACGACGCCGCCGCTGAACGGCACGGTGAACGACGCGACGGCCACGATTTCGGTGACGGTGAACGGCCAGACCCGCACCGCGACGAACAACGGCGCGACGTGGACACTTGCGGACGGCAGTCTGACGGCGATTCCCGCGGGCACGTACAACGTGGTGGCGACGGCGACGGACGCGGCGGGCAACGTGGGCACGGAGAGCACCACGGGCGAACTGACGATCGACACGACCGCGCCGACGATCACGGTCAATCCGCTGAACACGACCGACGCGACGCCGTCGCTTACGGGTACGGTGAACGACACCAGCGCGGCCATCCGGATCGCGGTGGGCGGCCAGTCGAACGTGGCGGCGACGAATAACGGCAACGGTACCTGGACCCTGGCGGACAATGCGCTGACGACCCTGGCGGACGGCACTTACGATGTGGCGGCGACGGCGACGGACACGGCGGGCAACGCGGGCACGGACGGCACGAGCAACGAGCTGGTGGTGGACGGTACGGCGCCGGTGGTTACGGTGAACACCCTGGTGACGAACGACGCGCGCCCGCCGCTTAGCGGTACGGTGAACGACACGACCGCGACGATCAGTGTGGTGGTGGGCGGGCAGACGCGCGCGGCGACGAACAATGGCAACGGCACCTGGACTCTGGCGAACGACCTGATCAATCCGGCGCTTCCGCAGGGCACCTACAATGTTGCCGTGACGGCGACGGATACGGCGGGCAACGCGGGTACCGACAGCACGGCCAGCGAGCTTACGGTCGATACCACGGCGCCGACGATCACCGTGACGGCGCGCACGACGAACGACACGACCCCGTCCCTTTCGGGCACGATCAACGATACGACGGCCACGGTTTCGGTGGTGGTGAGCGGTCAGACGCGCGCGGCGACGAATAACGGGAACGGCACCTGGACCCTGGCGGACGGGTCGCTTACGGCGTTGGCGGCGGGCACGTACAACGTGGCGGCGACGGCGACGGACGCGGCGGGCAACGCGGGTACGGACGGTACGACGAATGAGCTGGTAATCGATACGACCGCGCCGGTCATCACGGTGACCAGCCTGACGACCAACGACAATACCCCGCCGCTGAGCGGCACGGTGAACGATACGACCGCGACCATTTCGATCACGGTGAGCGGTCAGACGCGATCGGCGACGAACAACGGCAACGGCACGTGGACCCTTGCGAATGGGTCGCTCTCGGCGCTGGGCAACGGCGTGTTTAACGTGGCGGCGACGGCGACGGACGCGGCGGGCAATACGGGCGCGGACGGCACGAACAACGAGTTGACCGTGGATACCATTGTGCCCACAATCACGGTGAACACGCTGGCGACGACGGATACGACGCCGGCGCTGAGCGGCACGGTGAGCGAGACCGGCGCGGCCATATCCATTACGGTGAGCGGTCAGACGCGCGCGGCGACGAACAACGGCAACGGCACGTGGACCCTGGCGGACAACAGCCTGACGGCGCTCGCCAACGGGGTGTTCAACGTGGCGGCGACGGCGACGGACGCGGCGGGCAACGCCGGCGTGGACGGCACGACCAACGAGCTTACCGTGGACAATACGGCGCCGGTGGTTACGGTCAACGCGCTGAATACAAACGATGCGCAACCCCAGTTGACGGGTACGGTGAACGAAAATTCGGCGACGATTCGGGTGAGCGTGGGCGGCCAGGTCAACCTGGTGGCGGTCAACAACGCAAATGGCACCTGGACGCTCCCGGACAATACGATTAATCCGGCGCTGGCGGCGGGCACGTACAACGTGTCGGTGACGGCGACGGATACCCTGGGCAACGCGGGCAGCGACGCCACGACGAACGAACTGGTGATCGATCTGACCGCGCCGGTGGTGGGTGTGAACACACTTACGACCAACGACAACCGCCCGGCGCTCACGGGCACGGTGAACGACAACAGCGCGGCGATCTCGGTGACGGTGGGCGGCCAGACGCACACGGCGACCAACAACGCGAACGGCACGTGGACCCTCGCGGATGACACGATCAACCCGGCGCTGGCGCAGGGCACCTACAACGTGTCGGTGACGGCGACGGACCTGGCGGGCAACGCCGGCGCGGACGGGACCAACAACGAGCTGCGCATCGACACGGCCGCGCCGACGGTAACGGTGAGCGCGCTGGTGACGAACGACAACCGCCCGGCCCTCGGCGGCACGGTGAACGACACGACGGCGACGATCCGCGTGGATGTGGGCGGCCAGACGAATCTTGTGGCGACGAACAACGGCAACGGCACGTGGACCCTGGCGGACAACACGATCAGCCCGGCCCTGGCGAGCGGGACCTACAACGTGGTGGTCCGGGCGACGGACGCGGCTTCGAACGTGGGCACGGACGCGACGACGAACGAGTTGACCATCGATACGACCGCGCCAACGGTGACGGTGAACACGCTGAGCACGGCGGACAACACGCCCGCGCTGACCGGTACGGTGAGCGAGCCGGGCGCCACGATTTCGGTGACGGTGAGCGGCCAGACGAATCCGGCGACGAACAACGGCAACGGCACGTGGACCCTGGCGAACAACACGCTCGCGGCCCTGCCCGACGGCACCTACAACGTATCGGCGACGGCGACGGACGCCGCGGGGAACGCGGGCAGCGACGCCACGACGAACGAGTTGCGCGTGGACACGACGGCGCCGACGGTGACGGTAAACACGCTCACGACAAACGACACGACGCCGCCCCTGAGCGGCACGGTGAACGATGCGACGGCGACGATCTCGGTGACGGTGGGCGGTCAGACGCGCACGGCGACGAACAATGGCGCGACGTGGACCCTGGCGAACAACACCATATCCCCGGCGCTCGCCGCGGGCACCTATGACGTCGCGGTGACGGCGACGGATACGGTGGGCAATGCCGGCACCGACGCCACGGCGGGCGAGCTGGTGGTGGACACGACGGCGCCGACGATTACGGTGACGGCGCGGACCACAAACGATACGACCCCGGCGTTGAACGGCACGGTGAACGACGCCGCCGCGACGATCAGCGTTACGGTGAACGGATCCACCTATCCGGCGACGAACAACGGAACGACCTGGACGCTGAACAACGATGTGATCACGCCGGCGCTCGCGGCGGGAACCTTCAGCGTCACCGCGACGGCGACGGATACGGCGGGGAACACGGGCACGGACGGCACGGCGAATGAGCTGGTGATCGATCTTGCCGCGCCCACAATCGCGGTGAACGCGCTGACGACCAACGACACGCGCCCGCCGCTGAGCGGCACGGTGAACGACACCACCGCGACCATATCGATTGTGGTGGGCGGCCAGACACGCACGGCGACGAACAATGGCAACGGCACCTGGACGCTCGCGAACGACGCAATCAACCCGGCGCTGGCCGCGGGCACCTACGATGTGCTGGCGACAGCCACGGACACCGCGGGGAACGCGGGGACCGATGGGACCTCGGGCGAGTTGATCCTTGATACGACCGCGCCGACGGTGACGGTGGCGACACTGTTGACGAACGACAACCGTCCACCGCTGAGTGGTACGGTGAACGACACCACGGCAACGATCAGCGTGCTGGTGAGCGGCCAGACCCGCGCGGCGACGAACAACGGCGACGGAACGTGGACCCTGACGAACGACGCGATCAATCCGGCGCTTGCGGACGGCACCTACCCCGTGACCGTGACCGCCACGGACGGCGCCGGCAACGCCGGGGTGGACGGAACGACGAACGAGCTGCGCGTGGACACGGTGGCGCCGACCATCACCGTGAACACGTTGGTGACGGCGGACAGCACGCCGCCCCTGACCGGTACGGTGAACGACAACGCCGCGGTGATTACGGTGGTCGTGAGCGGCCAGACGCTGACCGCGACGAACAACGGCAACGGCACCTGGACGCTGGCGGACAATGCGCTGACGGCCCTTCCCGACGGCACCTATTCCGTTGCCGCTACGGCCCGGGACACGGCGAACAACAGCCGTACGGATTCCACGAGCAACGAATTGCGCATCGATACCACGGGCCCGGCCGTGACGGTGAACACCCTGGCAACGCGGGACAATCGCCCGCCCCTTTCCGGCACGATAGACGACACGACGGCGACGATTTCGGTGACCGTGGGCGGCCAGACGCGCGCCGCGACGAATAACGGGAACGGCACCTGGACCCTGGCGAACGATCTGATCAACCCGGCCCTTGCGGACAATACCTACGATGTGGCGGTGACGGCGACGGACAGCGTGGGCAATACGGGTACGGACGCGACCACGGGCGAGCTGCGCATCGATACGACGCTGAACGTGACCGTGACCACGCTGACCACGAGCGATAACCGCCCGGCGCTGAGCGGGACGGTGGACGACACAACGGCCACGATTTCCGTGGTGGTGAACGGCAGCACCTATCCCGCGACGAACAACGGCAACGGCACGTGGACCCTGGCGGACAACGCCATCACCCCGGCATTGCCCGACGCCACCTACAACGTGGCGGTGACGGCGACGGACAGTCTGGGCAACGTGGCGACGGACGGCACCACCAGCGAGCTGGTGATCAACGGATCCGTGCCGACGGTTACGGTGAATGCCCTTGCCACGTCGAACAACCGCCCGGCGCTGAGCGGCACGGTAAGCACGCCCGCCGCCTCCATCCAGGTCGACGTGGGCGGTCAGACCAATCTGGTGGCGACAAACAATGGCAACGGGACTTGGACCCTGCCGGTCAACACGATCAATCCGGGTCTCGCGGACGGAACCTACGACGTTCAGGTACGGGCCACCACGAGCGGCACCGGCACGGACAGCACATCGAATGAGCTGGTGATTGATACGGCGGCCCCGGTGGTTACGGTGGACGCCCGCCGGACCAACGATCAGCGGCCCGCGATGAGCGGCACCGTGAACGATCCCGCGGCGGTGATCCGCCTGACGGTGTCGGTGCACAGCAACCTGGTGGTTACCAACAACGGCGACGGGACATGGACCCTGGCCGACAATGTCATTCCCGCGAACCTTGCGGCGGGCACCTACAGCGTTGCCGTGACGGCGACCGACGCGGCGGGCAACGCCGGGACGGACGGGTCGGCCAACGAGCTGGTCATCGACCTCACCGCGCCGACGATCACGGTGAACACGTTGTTGACGAAAGACAACACACCGGCGCTTAGCGGCACGATCAACGACAATACGGCGGCGGTGTCGGTGACGGTGAACGGCCAGACGCGCGCGGCGGTCAACGGCGGCGCCGGCACGTGGACCCTTGCGGACAACAGCCTGACCCCGCTGGCGGACGGCGTATACCCCGTGGTGGCGACGGCCACCGACACGGCGGGGAATTCGGCGAGCGACGCCACCACGAACGAACTCACGGTGGACACGACGGCGCCGACGGTCACCGTGACCAGCCTGAGCACGGTTGATTCCACGCCGGCCCTCTCGGGCACCGTGAACGACAACGCGGCGACGATCAGCGTGGTCGTGGGCGGCCAGACGCGCGCTGCGACGAACAACGGCAACGGCACGTGGACCCTGGCGGACAACACGATTAACCCGGCTCTGGCGGATGGAACTTACGACGTGGCGGTTACCGCGACCGACGCCGCGACCAACGCGGGCGGCGACGCGACGTCCAACGAACTGCGCATCGACACGACGGCGCCGACGATCACGGTGAACACCCTTTCGACGAATGACCGTCGCCCGCCTCTTACCGGGACGGTGAATGACAACACGGCGACGATCAGCATCACGGTGGGCGGCCAGACGCGCGCCGCGACGAACAACGGCAACGGCACGTGGACCCTGGCGGACAACCTGATCAACCCGAATCTCGCGGATAACACGTACAACGTGGCGGCGACGGCGACGGACACCCTCGGCAATGCGGGCACCGACGCTACGACGAACGAGTTGGTCATCGATGCAACCGCGCCGACGATCACGGTCAACGCGCTGACGACCAACGACAACCGACCCTCGCTGACGGGTGCGACGAACGACAACACGGCGACGATAAGCGTGACGGTGGGCGGCCAGACGCGCACGGCGACGAACAACGGCGACGGCACCTGGACTCTGGCGGACAATCTTATCAGCCCGGCCCTGACGGACGGCACCTACGAGGTGGTGGCGCGGGCGACGGATACGTTCAACAACAGCCGGAACGACAGTTCGGCGAACGAGTTGCGGATCGATACCGCGGTGCCCGTCGTTGGGGTTAACACGCTTACGACGAACGACAGCCGTCCGCCGCTGACGGGCACGGTGAACGACAGTACGGCTACCGTGCGCGTGAACGTGGGTGGCCAGACGAACCTTGCGGCGACGAACAACGGCGACGGGACCTGGACGCTGGCGAACGACACGATCAACCCCGCGCTTGCCTCGAATACGTATGATGTGGCCGTTACGGCGACGGACGCGGCGGGCAACGCGGGCACGGACGGTACGACGGCCGAACTGGTGGTGGATACGGTCGCCCCGACGGTCAGTGTGACGGTGCTGACCACAAGCGACACGACCCCGGCGCTGAGCGGCACGGTGAACGACCCCGGCGCGACGGTGCGTATCAGCGTGGGCGGCCAGAACAACCTGTCGGCCGTGAACAATGGGAACGGCACCTGGACCCTGCCGGACAATACGCTCACTCCGCTGGCGGGCGGCGTATACAGCGTTGCGGCGACGGCGACCGACGCCGCGGGCAACGTGGGCACGGAAGCCACGGTGAACGAGCTGACGATTGACACCAACGCCCCGACGGTCACGGTGAATACCCTCGCCACGGCGGACAACCGGCCCCCATTGACCGGCACGGTCAACGACAACACGGCGACGATCAGCATCCTGGTGGGGGGCCAGACGCGCGCGGCAACGAACAACGGCGACGGGACCTGGACGCTGGCGAACGATGCGCTGGCGGTCCTGGCGGACGGCACCTATGACGTGCGCGCGACGGCGACCGACGATCAGGGCAATGCGGGTACGGACAGCACGACGGCGGAACTTCGGATCGACACGACGGCGCCGTCGGTGACGGTGAACACGCTGACGACGGCGGACAACCGTCCCCAATTGACCGGCACGGTGAACGACATCACGGCGACCGTGTCGATTACCGTGAACGCCCTTACCTTCCCGGCGACGAACAACGGCAACGGGACCTGGACGCTTGCGGACAACACGATCACGCCCGCGCTGGCCGACGGCACCTACAACGTGACGGCTACGGCGACGGACACGCTGGGCAACGCGGCTTCGGACGCGACGACCAACGAACTGCGGATCCTCACGGCGGCGCCCGTCATCGCGGTGAACGCGCTGACGACGAACGATACGACCCCGGCGATGTCGGGCACGGTGAACGACACGACGGCGACGATCACCGTTCAGGTGAACGGCATCACGTTCCCGGCGACGAACAACGGCAACGGCACCTGGTCGCTGGCCAACAACACCATCACGCCGGCGCTGGCCGAGGGCGTCTACAGCGTGATCGCGCGGGCGACCAACGCCGCGGCGGTCACCGGCCAGGACGGGACGAACAACGAATTGACCATCGACGTGACCGCGCCGATCGTGGCGATTACGACGCGCTTCACGCAGGATACGCGGCCGGCGATGAGCGGCACGGTGAACACGGCGAATGCGACGATCCGTGTGGACGTCGGCGGCCAGACGAACCGCGTCGCGGTGAATAATGGCGACGGCACTTGGACCCTGCCCGATGACACGATCAACCCGGCGCTGGCGCAGGGGTCGTACAATGTCGTGGTCCGCGCTACGGACACGGCGGGCAACGTGGGTACCGACAGCACGACCAACGAGCTGCACGTGGACAACACGGCGCCGGTGGTCACGGTTGCGTCGCTCAGCACAAACGACAACACGCCCGGCCTCTCGGGCACGGTGAGCGACAACATCGCCGCGGGCACGATTGCGGTGTCCGTAACGGTGAACGGCCAGACGCGCGCGGCGTCGGTGGCGGGCGGCGCCTGGATCGTGGCGAACGGCGCCCTGACCACCCTTCCCGACGGTACCTACAACGTTTCGGTGACGGCGACGGATCAGGCGGGCAACGTCGGCAACGACGCGACGAACAACGAGCTCAGCGTCGACACCGCCGCGCCGTCGGTGACGGTGGCTTCGCTCAATACCAATGACCGCACGCCGCCCCTTTCGGGTACGGTGAACGACAACACGGCGGCGATCCGCGTCTCTGTGGGCGGCCAGACGAACGTGGTGGCGGTGAACAACGCCAACGGCACGTGGACCCTGCCGAACAATACGCTTTCGAGCCTTTCGGACGGCGTCTACAACGTTTCGGTGACGGCGACGGACACGGTGGGTAACAGTGCGAGCGATGCGACGGCGGACGAGCTCCGGATCGACGGGACGGCCCCGACAATTACGGTGAACAGCCGCCTGACGAACGACAGCACCCCCGCGCTCTCGGGTACGGTGAACGACAGCACCGCGACCATCAGCATCGTGGTGAATGGGAACACCTATCCCGCGACAAACAATGGCAACGGCACGTGGAGTCTCGCGGATGGAACCATCGCGCCCGCGCTGGCCTCAAACACGTATAACGTGGCCGCGACGGCGACGGATAGTTTCGGAAATGCCGGTACGGACGCGACGACGGGCGAACTGGTGGTGGACCTTACGGCGCCGGTGATAACGGTGACGCCACTTCAGACGAACGATCCCGATCCGCCCGTGACGGGCACGGTGGACGACCCGGCGGCGACGATTACCGTGACTATCGGCGGCCAGACCGATGTCCCCGCGACCAACAACGGCGACGGCACGTGGATCCTTCCCGACGGCGCGCTGAGCCCGCTGGTGGATGGCGTTTACGGCGTTGTTGCGCGGGCGACGGACGCGGCCGGAAACTCGGCCGTGGACGGCACCGCGAATGAGTTGACCATAAACAGCCAGGCCCCGACGGTAACCGTGACCAGTCTGGCCACGAATGATCGCACCCCGGCGCTTTCGGGCACGGTGGACGATCCCTCCGCGACGATTACCGTTACCGTGGGCAGCCAGTCGGGCCTGCCCGCGACCAACGGCGGTGCGGGAACCTGGACCCTGGCGGACAACACGCTGACCGCTCTTTCGGACGGCACCTACAACGTAATCGTGACGGCGGTCGACCTTCAGGGTAACAGCGCCACCGACACCACCACGGACGAACTGCAAATCGACGCCACGGCCCCGGTGGTAACCGTGGCCGCGCTGCTGACGAACGACAACCGTCCCGCGCTCTCGGGCGCGGTGGACGACGCCGGCGCCACGATCCGCGTGGCGGTGAATGGCGAGACGAATCTTGTCGCGGTGAACAATGGCAACGGGACGTGGACGCTTCCGGACAATACGATCGCCGGCGCCCTGCCCGACAACGCCGTGGGCTACGACGTTACCGTGACGGCGACGGATACACTGGGCAACGCGGGTGCGGACACGACAACGAACGAGTTGCGCGTGGACACGACCGCGCCCACCGTGGGCATTAATGCGGTCTCGACCAAGGAGGCCTCGCCGTCCATAACCGGTACGACGAACGACAACAGCGCGGCGATCCGGGTAACGGTAAACGGCCAGACGGTAGACGCGACGAACAACAGCAACGGGACCTGGACCCTGCCGGGCGATGTGCTCACACCGCTGACGTCGGGCACCTACGACATTGACGCATCCGCGACGGATTCGGCGGGCAACGCGGGAACCGCGAACCTTCCCAACGGGCTGCTGGTGGACGTTACCGCGCCCGTGATCACCGTGAACACGCTGGTGACCACCGACACGACACCCGCGCTCACGGGTACGGTGGACGATACGACCGCCGTCATTCTGGTGACGGTCGCGGGCCAGTCGGAAAATGCGACGAACAACGGCAACGGCACGTGGACCCTGGCGGACAATACGCTGGAGGCCCTGGTGGACGGCGTCTATGACGTGACGGCGACGGCGACGGACAGCCTGGGCAATGTGGGCGCCGAGTCGACGGCGAACGAGTTGCGGATCGACACGAGCGGCCCCGTGGTCACGATTGACCGGTTGGTGACGAATGATCCCACGCCCCGAATTACCGGTACCGTGGACGAAGCGGGCATTGTGGTCAATGTCACGGTCGAGGGCAATACCTACCCCGCCGTGAACAATGGCGACGGCACGTGGACCCTGGCGGACAATACGGTTGCGCCGGCCCTGGCCGCGGGCACCTATGACGTGGCGGCGGTGGCCTCCGACGGGCTTGGAAACGCGGGATCCGACACGACAAGCGACGAGCTGACGGTGGATCTGACCGTTCCGGTGGTGACCGTGGCGACCAGCCTCACGGCCCTGGCGTCGCCGGACCTGAGCGGCACCATCGACGATATCTTTGCGACGGTTACGGTGACGGTGGGCGGCCAGACCCGCCCGGCGACGAACATCGGCAACGGCACGTGGGTGCTGGTGTCGGGCACGCTGGATCCGTTGGCGTCCGGCGTATACGACGTGGCGGTTGAAGCGCGCGATACCGCGGGCAATATCGCGACCGACGCGACGACCGACGAGCTCACGGTGGATCTGGGCGTGCCGGTGGTGACGGTGGACGAACTGGCCACGAACGACAATACGCCACCGCTCAGCGGTACGGTCGACGATGCGACCGCCACGGTGACGGTCACGGTGGCGGGCCAGAGCGTGATCGCCACGAACAACGGCGACGGCACCTGGAGCATCGCGGACAACGTGCTGACGACGCTTGCCGATGGCAGCTACAACGTGACCGCGGTAGCGGAAGACGCCGCGGGCAACGCGGGCACGGACCCGACCCTGGCGGATGACCTGTTTATCCTTACGGCGCCGCCGGTGGTGACGGTCATACCGCAGGTTACGGGCGATGCTTCGCCGCAGTTGAACGGCCTCATCAACCAGACCACCTCCGACATAACCGTGACGGTGGATGGGCAGACTCATCCCGCCACGAACAACGGCGATGGTACCTGGAGCCTGGCGGACAACACGCTGACGCCCCTGGCCGAGGGTACCTATAACGTCCAGGCGGAGGCCGTGGATCTGCTCGGCAATACGGGCACGGACGGCACCACAAACGAATTGACGATTAACCTCGCCGCCGCGCTGATTACGGTGGATCGCCTTTCAACGCGCGATCGCACACCGGCCCTGAGCGGCACGGTGAGCGCACCGGGCGTCGGAATCCTGATCTCGGTGGGCGGCCAGACGCATAGCGCCACGAACAATGGCGACGGTACCTGGACCCTGGCGGACGATACATTGAGCCCGCTGGATCAAGGTACCTACGATGTCGCCGCGGAAGCCCTGGGTGTCGTCACCAGCACGGACTCCACCGTGAACGAGCTGACGATTGACACCCTCGGACCGTCCGTGGAAATCGGCGGGCCAAGCGTGGCCGCGACGCAGACGGGTCCCGTGAGTTTCAATATCCACTACGGGCCCGACGCCAAGGTCGGCCTGCTGCTGAGCGACGTGTCGACCTTTGCGATGCTGGAAGCCAACGTGACGACGGTGCTTGATCCGAAGGCGATCGCCAGCACGAACAAGACCTTCCCGATCTCGACCGCGTCCGCGAAGGGCACGATCAGCATTTCCGGCACGGGCAATTCCGTGCGCACGGTAACCGTGTCGGACATCACGGGCGACGGCTACCTCGGCGTCGCCATTGTGGGCGGCAGTGCGGTGGACAGCTCGGGCAATCCGGCGGACAGCGCCATTTCGATCGATCTGGTGAACGTGGACAACACGGCTCCGAAGCTGCTGAATGGCGGCGTGGCGAACCAGGGTATCCTGGTGGTTTCGTATGACGAGGCCATGAGCGACACGGCGCTGGAGCCCACGAACTACACGATATCCGGCCCCGGCCAGGGAACGCTCGCGGCGAATCCCGATCTCGTGGTGCGCACGGCGCCCGACCGCTTCCGCCTTATCTGGAGCACGGGCGCGGCGGTGAATGGCGAAGAGATCCTGGTGACGGTGCTGAACGTAACCGACGCGGTGACGAACCTGATCGGCGCGGACAACAGCGTGACCATTCAGATCGAGGGCCTGGGCGTTGCGCCCACGGTAACGGATTTCCAGGTGACGGGCGCGCTTTCGGCGACGGTCCGCTTCAGCGAGCCGGTCGCGCTCGGCGCCACGGAGCCCAATAGTTATGCGCTGAGTGGTTCCGGCCGCGGCACGCTCGCGGCGCAGCCGGCCAGTGTGGAGCTGCTGACGGATATCGAGGAGGAACCCGGAGCGCCGGAGATTGTCGTTCCGCCGAACACCTATCAGCTTACCTGGAATGGCGGTGAAATGCTTCAGGGCGGCGATCTCACGATCACCGTAACGGGTGTGGAAGACAACAGCGGCGATTTGGTAACCACGCCGAACAGCGCGACGGATGTTGGCGCGGGTATCGGTGTCTCCCCGACGGTTCAGTTGGCGGACGTGATCACCGGGCTCACGGTGAATATTGGCTTCAGCGAGCCCATGGGCGCGGACGCGCTCGTGGCGACCAACTATGCCTTGAGCGGCGCCGGTCGCGGCACGCTTGCGGCGACGCCGGACACCGTCGCGGAGGTTTCGCCGGGCGTGTACCGCCTCGCCTGGACTTCGGGCGAGATGGTGAACGGTCGCGATATAACGATCACCGCAAGTGGCGTGACCGACGAAGCCGGCAACCCGCTGGGCACGCCGAACAGCGCGACGGACGTGAAAGCGGGCCGTGACGGTCTAATAACGGCCAACATCGTGTCCCGCCGGAGTGGCACCCTCTATGAGGATGGCGAAGGCGACGTGGCCAGCGGCGCGGGCGCACTGCTTCTCGCGGGCACCACGGCCGATGGCGGAGTCCGCCGTAGTTTGATGCAGTTTGACGTCGCGGGCAATATCCCCGCCGGTTCCACGATCTCCGATGCGGTGCTGGTGCTGACAAATCCGGGCGCGCCGGGCGACAATACGCCGCGCGATGTGAGCCTCCACCGCGTCGAGAGCGATTGGAACCAGGGGGAATCCGATGCGGGCGATGCGGTGCTGGATGGCGCGGCCGCGCTGGACGGCGACGTGACCTGGCTTCACACCGATTTCAATACCGAGTTCTGGACCGCGCCGGGCGGTGATTTTGCGGCGGGCGCGAGCGCCACGGCCCCCGTCGCTGGCGTTGGTTCGTATAGCTGGGACACGCCCGGCCTTGCGGCGGACGCCCAGGACTGGCTGGACAATCCCGCGACCAATTTTGGCTGGATCGCGCTGGGACCCGAGGGTACGCCGGGCACGGTGAAGCCCTTCTACAGCGACGATCACGCCACGGTTTCGGAGCGGCCGGTGCTTCAAGTGGTGTACTCCCTCAACGGCGGCGTCGGCGGTCCCGTGCTGGGCACGATCGGCGACCAGGAAGCCGCCGAAGGCGAGGCCATTACCATTGACGTGACGGCGGTGGATTCCGGTTCGAATCCGCTGGTGCTTTCGGCGTCCCTGACGACCCTGCCCGAGGGCAACAACGCCCAGTTCACGGACAACGGCGACGGTACGGCGACCTTTGCCTGGACCCCCAGTTTCGAGGATTCGGGTTCCTATGTGGTGACCTTTATCGCGACCCAGTCCGGCGTGGCTCCGCCGTTGAGCATCGCCGAGACGGTGGTGATCGAGGTGGCGGAAATCAATCAGGCGCCCGAGCTTGCGGATCCGGGCGTGCTGGACGCGATCGAGGGCGAGCTTTTCCAGTTCACGCCGACCCTGACCGACAACGACGCCGGCGATACCCACGTCTACTCCCTTGCGGCGAGCCAGGGCGATGCCGAGGTCGATCCGGTTACCGGCGCGCTTACGTGGACTCCGGGATTCAGCGATGCGGGCGACTACACGATCGGTATCGTGGTGACGGACGACGGCGCGCCGCAGCGCAGCGATGTGTTGTCGCTTCAGGTGCGGGTATCCGATGCCAACGGCGCCCCGGCGCTGGCTCCCATCGGGGCCCAGACGGTGGTGGAGGCCGAAGATCTGGCCTTTACCGTCTCGGCCACGGATCCGGATCTGGGCGATACCCTGGCCTTCAGTCTGGAGAATGGCCCCGCGGGCAGCGCGATAGACGCGGTAACGGGACAGTTCCGCTGGACACCCAATATCCTGGCGGCGGGTACCTATGAGGTGACGGTGGTCGTCACGGACAACGGCACGCCGCCCCGGAGCGCCAGCGAGACAATCACCATAACCGTGGTGGACGACAACCAGAATCCGACGAACATCACGCTGACGCCGTCGAGTGTGGCCGAAAATCTGCCAGCGGGTACCCCGGTGGGTGTGTTGACCACGACCGATCTGGACGTGGGCGATGTTCACAGCTACACGCTTGCCGCGGGTGAGGGCGATTCGGACAACGGCCTGTTTACAATTGCGGGCAACGAAGTGCGCACCGGCGGACCGCTGAACTTCGAATCCCGTTCTTCCTACAGCATTCGTGTTCAGTCGGAAGACGGACAGGACGGTGTTTTCGCCAGAGCGCTCATCGTTACGGTGATTGACGCGAACGATCTGCCCCAGAGCATTACGCTCTCCAACAACGTGGTGGTGGAAAATGCGGCGCTGCGCAGTACGGTCGGCACCTTCAGCACGGCGGACGAGGATCGCGCGGGCGTGCACGCCTATACGCTGGTGGAGGGCGACGGCGCCACGGGCAACGGTCTCTTTGCAATCAGCGAAAACGCGCTGGTGACAAACGGAACCATCGACTACGAGGCCCAGACGGGTCATAGCGTCCGGGTTCGCAGCACGGATCCGGCGGGTGCCTTCGTGGAGGCGATCTTCCCGATTGTGGTGGAGAATACCAACGACAGCCCGAGCGGGTTCAATCTCAATGGCGGCGTTATCGCTGAAAATCAGCCCGCGGGCACGCTGGTCGGCACGTTTGAAACGACGGACGATGATTTCGACGATGATCACGTGTACCTGCTCGTGGCGGGGGAAGGCTCGACGGACAACAGCCAGTTTGTGATCGAGGGCGACGAGCTGCGGAGCGCGTCGGCGCTCGACTTCGAAAAGGGCCGCATGTTGAGCATCCGGGTCCGTGTTTCGGACGGCCAGCGTCTGAACATCGAGTCCGTCTTCGTCGTAGAAGTGACGGATGAGAATGACGCGCCCGCGGACCTTGTGGTGACGCCGACCGGCATTCTGGACAATGTCCCCGCGGACACCACGGTGGCCCGTTTGTTCGCCATCGACCAGGATCTGGGCGACACGCACACCTTCAGTCTGGTAAACGGCGAAGGGGCGACGAACAACGCGCTCTTCAAAGTGACGGGTAGCTCCCTGGCGACCACCCAGCTCCTGACCTTCGACGCGAGCGCCCGGTTCAGCGTGCGGCTTCGCGCCACGGATGCGCAGGGTGCCAGCCTCGAGAAGGCGGTGGTGCTGACGAATGACGACACGGACGCCGACGGCCTTTCCGACACCTGGGAACGCGAGTATTTCGGCAATTTGAACAGCGGTGCGGATGACGACAACGACGGCGACGGCCTGGCGAACCGGGACGAGTTCTCGGCCGGAACCAATCCGTCTCTTTCGGATACGGATCGCGACGGCGCGAACGACGGCCTGGAAGTATCGCTGGGCACCAACCCGTTGAACGATCAGGATGCTCCCGCCATCCTTCGGGTGACCCCCGGCACGCTGTCCGCCAGCCGCGAGGCGGGCGAGCTGCGGTTGACCGTGCGGAACTCGGGTCTCGCGCCGCTCAATTGGCAGGCGGAGATCGTGAGCGGCGACTTCGTGAGCATCGAGTCGGGCGGGTCGGGTGTGAACACCGGCACGATCCACCTGAACGTCGAAGAGAATCTGGGGGCGGCGGGCCGCGGCGCGACGATCCGCGTCACCGCCCCGAATGCCGCCGGCAGTCCGGTGGAGATCCCGCTGACCCAGGACGCCTGTACGGCGCCCGGCGTGGCGGATGATGTCCTCGCAACCAACGGCACCCTGCCGGGCCAGGTTCGCGTAACCTGGGATCGCGTTTCGGGTGCGGATCAGTATCAGGTGTTCCGCGGCCGCACGACCGATCCCGAAGATGCCGAGCTGTTGGCCACGGTGACGGGAACGGCGTACACCGACAATACGGCCGAATTCATCGACGGCGATGAACCCGGCGGCTGCGCGCTGCCCTCCGGCTCCTCGGGCGGCGGGTGCTTCCTGCCCGGCAATTCCGGAAGCCAGACCGACACGTATCTGTACTGGGTGCGGGCCACGAGCGTCTGCGGCACGGGCGCCTTCAGCACGCCCAACGATGGATTCCCGGGCGCGGGCGAGCCCCCGGCGCGTGAGCTTTTCGAGCCCGTCCTGCCGACGCTGGAAACGGAGAACCGGACGTTGACGGCGCGGGCCAATTCTGCGCTGGCGATCCGGTTGCGCCGGGACACGGCGATCGATCCGAGCACCGTGGAAGGTCTGGTGGAGTTTGAAGGCGGCAGCAGCACGGAAGTTGAGTGGCTGGCGATCGATACCGTCGGCCTGCGCGACGGCTGGGCGATCTACGTTCCCGCCGAGGGCGAGTTTGTGGAAGGTGACACGGTGACCTTCACGGTGAGCGCGTCGACGCTTTCCGGCGAATCGATCGGGCCGCTGAGCTACAGCTTCACCATCGAGACGGAGGAGTTCTTCCTGGAGCGCCTGGGCGCTTCGGCGGAGGCCATCTACCAGCCGGGATATGGCGAATTCGATTCCAGCGGGATCAACACGAATTTGGAAGGCAACGACCAGGTGTCCGTGTACACGCTGACGACGACGCCCGCACCGCTGGCCGGCGGCACGGGTGAGACCTATGCCATCGTTCCGGACGAGGCCTACCCGCTCCACCAGCGGGTTTGGATACCGCTGGAAGACGGCGTGGAAGCCTCGGATGTCGCGCCCTACTACTACTTCGTGGACAAGGCCGGCGAGGAAAGCGGCTGGCTTGCCGCATCGGATATCAAGGGCTGGCTCGTGGACGACAGTATCCTCGAGCTGGAGTTGAACGGTGTCCGCTATGTGGGCTTCGTGGTGCGCCACGGCGCGGTGGTCCGCATGGGCCCGGCGGCGGGAAAGAGCGAAGCGGTGAGCGGCGCGAGCGCCCTTCCGCTTGAGGCGCTTTTCGGCGCCCGGAGCGGCGACGGCGCGGTGATGCTGGCTGTAGTTTTGCTGCTGGTTGCGGTGTCGCGGATGGCGCGGCGCCGGGCGCCCCGCACGGACGTCCGTGATTGAAAAGCTGAGGTTGTTGACGGGCATTCGGCGTATGCGGCGTATGAGCCGCGCGCCGCAAACGGCACGCCACCCCATTCCGGGTGGCGATGCCCCCGTGCCCGGCGTTAGAAGATTGGTTTAGGGGTAAGGGCGTTGCTATGCTGGCGTAAGACCGGGGCGCGTCTGGCTTATCGGCCACGACGGCGGCGCCCGGCGGGCATGAACAGGGCTTGCCACGATGATAGAGTTCAAGTGCCAGCATTGCGGAAAAGGACTGCACCTTAACGACACCTATGCGGGGCGTGACGGTTGGTGCCGCGTCTGCAAGCGGATGGTGATCGTTCCGGGCGGAGACGGCCCGGTTCAGCGTGTGGAAGATCTTCCCCCCGAAGAGGGCTACGAGCGGCTTCAGCGCTTGCTCCAATACGCCGCGACGAAGGCGGACAAATATAAGATCCATCTGGCGCGCCAGGCGAAAGAGCAGGAACACACCGCGCATCTGGAGGAATTGCTCCAGCAGGCGCGTGTGGCCCTCTCCGAACGGGACGGGGCGCAGGAGCGTCTCCGGACGGAGTACGACGCCCTTGCCCAGTCGCTCCTCCAGAAAGACGCCCGGGTGGCGGAGCTGGAGCAGGCGCTGAGCGATGGCTCGGCGGGGGCCGATGCGGGGCGCACCGTCGAGTTGGAGACGGTGCGCGCCGACCTTGCCGCGGCGCGGGAAGTCCGCGAGCAATTAACCCTTGAACTCGCCGAGCGCGACCGCGCTTTCGGCGAGCTTGAAGCGGAAGTCGTCGCCCTGCGGGCGTCGGCGGCGGCGTTGCAACGGCTCGAAGAGACGTCGGCGGCGGATCGGGTGAACCTCCGTGCGCTGGAGGGCGCGGTTGCAACCCTCAAGGCTCAGTTGCACCAGGCCGAGACGGAGCGTGATCGCCTGGCGTCGATTCTGGAAGAGGGAACGACGGAAGCCGGCGACAGCGCACTGCTGCTGCTCCAGAAGGATCGCGAGATCAATGCGCTGAATGCGTCGTTGAGCGAACTGAAGGCCCAGCGGGAAGAATCGAGCCGGAGCACCCGGGATCAGATCGCGGCGATGGAATCGCAGGTTCTGCTCTTTAACGAAATCAAAGAGCGGATGGCGGGGCTCCAGTCGCGGATCAAAGAGTTGGAACAGGAGCGTCTGGACACGTCCCTGGCGCTGGACGGCGCCCACCAGAGCGAGGCGCTGCTCCAGAAAAAGATTGTGGCGATTGAGGCCTCGCTGGCCGAGGCGCTTTCCGCACAGGCCGAGCGCGGCATGGCGTCGGAGCACCTCCAGCGCGAGCTTGCGGTGCGCGACGAGCAGATCCGCAAGCTTACGGAAGAGCTGCAATTGATGGCGGCGGGCCAGGGCGACGCGGTTCTGGAGCTGGAGAAGAACGCGCGCCTGGCCAAGTCGGCCGAGAGTCGCGCGGAGCGGCTGGCTGCGGAACTACAGGCGCTTCAGGATGCGCAGGACCGGAGTGCGGCGGAGAACGACGGGTTGAAGCGGAGCTCGGCGGAACTCGCGGCCCGGGTTGCCTCATTGAACGAATCGCTGGAGGCGGCCCGCGCGGATGCGGCGGCGAAGGCCTCCCACGAGCCCGTGGCGGCGGCGCTTCAGGCGGAGCTTTCCGAGTCTCGCCGCGCGCTTCAGCGCGCGGAGGAGGAGGGCGCGGCGGTGAAGGCGTCGCTGGAGCACACCGTGGCGGAACTTCAGGCCGAAATCATGAATTTGAGCCAGGCGCTCCATCGTGAAGAGGAGCGGGTGTCCGCGGCGGAGGCGTTGGATGCACCGGGCCTTCGGGAGGCCCTGGTTGCGGCGGAGCAGCGCATCGCCGAACTGGAAGCGCGGCGCGAGCGCGATGAAGAGCTTTCTTCGCTGCATCAGGTGGAGGAGGAGCATCTCGCCGAAGCCCTGGGTGCCTCTCGGGCCCGCATAGCGGAATTGGAGGCGGCGCTGGCGGCGGCGCGGGCGCAAAGCGAGGAGGAAGACGGGGAAGGCGACGAAGATGAGGGCGACGTGGGTTTTATTCTGTTGGGTCCCGAATCGGGCGGTCGCCCGGCGTCGGGGGCCACGGTGGTCCCTCCGGACGCGGGCGCCGAGCAGCGCCGCCAGCTCGAGAAGAAGCAAATGATGGATGCGCTGTCGGATTTTCTCAACAAGTAGGGTACAATAGGGCCACGCGCCCGGTAGCCGGCAAGGTCCGTTTGGACTTCGGCGCGCGTGTTACCAACGCCCGAAGTGGAATACAAGAGCCTTATGCGAAAACTTTACATTACCTGCGAATGCGGTCAGCAGATGCAGGTGCCTCGGTCGGCCATTGGCAAGATGGGGCAGTGCCCCTCGTGCGGCGAGAAGATTCCGATCAATCATGAGACCACCACGCGCCAGCCGCAGGCGACCGCGTCGGTCGGTGCGGCTTCCCGCGGTCGATGGGGCACGCGGAACCGCCCCTCGATGGATGCCAAGCAACAGTTCGGTCGCGCGGTGGATCTGTACTGCGCGGGGCACTATGGCGAAGCGCTGGCGATTTTCGACGCGCTTCAGGCCGAGTTTCCGGACAGTATCGAGATAGAGCGCGCGCGGCGGCAGTGCGCCGAAGCGCGGAGTCGCGATCCGCTCCACCTGCCCGGCCCGTACGCGGGCCAGGTGGCCGGGGACGAGCTGGACGAAGACGCGATGCGCGCGGTGCGCCGTGTGGCGATGGAAAAGATGCTGCACGGGGCGACGGACGCCGTGCAGATCCAGGCGGCGGAGCTGGTGGCGCGGCTGGCGGGCATGATCGGCCCACAAGGTGGCGCACCGGCCGCGGCCCCCCTTCGCAGTGAAAACGGCCGCCGCCACGGCGGAGCGGAGACGGTTACGGAGCATCTCGTGGATTAAGTCCACAGTTGCGGGTGTAAATCGCCTGCCCCCCGTCGTGGCTCCCGCCGGACGTGCATCGCCAGCGTACCGGCCACCCGTCGTGATGGATCGGCCTGCACGAGGTGCGCCCGTTTACGGCGAGGCTATCTCGGCCCAATCCCAGCCTTTTCCGATGGGTCGGGTGCTGGCGCCGGGCGCGGCAGGCGGCAGCGATGCCGGGGAACGGCGGGTAGACACGTCCGATGAGCAGCAACAAGCGAGGCCAGAGCGCATGAAACGGAAGCAGAGTGGGTTGACGGACCGGGGGTATTCGGCGGTTTTTTCGATGGTGGTGATACTTCTGGGGGCCCTGGCGTGTCCGGCTGCGTCGTCCCAGGCGATACCGGAAATACCCGCGCCGAGTTATGACGGCGTGGAGCAGGTCCTCGTATTGTCCGACCGCTGGGTGATTGTGGTCACCTCCAACATCGCGGAGGTGGTGGGGGAGATAGACGCGCTGTCCCATGGTCAGCTCAAGCGTGCGGCGGAAGGCTGGGAAAAGACCAGGGATTCCGACAAGAAGGACTGGACCTCCAAGCGGACGGCGGACAAACTTCGGGAGCAGTATATCGCCGAGGCGCGGGTGCGGGCGGGGGAAGGGGAGCTGGATTCGGTTTCGTCGTACAGCATCACGAGCGCCGACGATGGACGTTATGGCACACCGCGCGCGCCGGCCCAGGTGGGGCGGGTGCTGGTGGGTATTGGCGCGGCGCGCTATGCGGGCGCGCCCGAGGTGGACTACGCGCACTATTCCTACGTGGGCCTTCCCGAGCCGATGGAATCGGGGCGGACCTACACTGTGGCGGTACAGGGGAAGAAGCGGGCGACGTTTCGATTCGATGAAGACCAGACAATCTCCCGGGCCATCAAGGTGAATCAGGTGGGATATCTGACCGATGCGCCGCGGAAGTTTGCCTATCTCGGCTGTCATCTGTACGAGATTGGCGCGATGGATTGCAGTATGTACCCGAAGTATGAGGTGGTTCGGGCCTCGGACGGTACCGTGGCGCTGGAGGGTGCGGTGCGGCTGCGGGACAGGAATTCACGCATCATTCCGAAGGCGGATAAGAAAGGCGAGAAGTCCGTCGTTCCCCCGCTGATCACGGGCGAGGATGTGTACGAGCTCGATCTTGGTGCGTTGAACGAACCGGGCGGCTACTACATCCGCATTCCGGGCGTGGGGCGATCCTGGCCTTTCCAGGTGGGCGACGACGTGTATGGGGAGGCGTTTTACACGTCGGCGCGGGGCCTTTACCACCAGCGTTGCGGCGTGGCCTATGACCCGGCCCATACCCCGTGGAAGCGGGCGATCTGCCACCAGGCTCCGGTGTACGAATCGGGCTATGTGGCCTTTGCCTACGGAGAGTTTGGCCTGCCCAAGCCCTACAATGTTTTTGATATTTACGCGGCCACGATGGACAAGTCGAAGGCGACGGAGCATGTGTGGGGCGGCTGGCACGACGCGGCCGACTGGGATCGCCGGAATCAGCACTACACGGTGCTTTTCGACCTGTTGAACGCCTATGAGATCGCCCCGAAGAATTTTGTGGATGGCCAGCTCAATCTACCGGAGTCGGGCAACGGCATACCGGATATACTGGACGAGGCGGCCTTTGGGTTGGAGGTTTGGGCCAAGAGCATGACGCCGGAGGGCGGGGTTTCGGGCCACGTGGAGACGATCGGCCACGTGCCCATGGATTCAGACGCCCCTTACGCGTTTTCCCGACGGACCCGCTGGGATTCACTGCTTTTCGCGGCGGCGGCGGCGCAGCTTGCGGAGCATCTGAAGCCGTTGGCCGCCGAGGCGTCGGAACGGTGGGCGGGCCTGGCGCGTAAGGCCTACGATTTCGGCACAAACCCGGCAAACAGCCTGGGAAAAATCGAGATCCCCGCAAAGGCGGATCGGGGGCGTGGCGCGCCCTACACGGTGAGTTGGGAGGAGAAGGACTCCTATCTGATTCCGTTTCTATTGATGGCGAAAGCGCGCATGTTCTGGCTGACCGGGGAGGAGCAATTCCTCGACGGGGTGAAAGAAGCTTTGGCCGTCGCTCCGGCGCCCTATGCCTGGCCCTACACGCTGATGGACTATTCTCCCTGGATTTATTTCAGCCTCTGTCACCGCGCGGACAGTTTCATTCCGGAGGGCCAGCGGAAGGAACTGATGAAGAAGCGCCTGATTCCCCAGGCCGACAAGCTGGTGGGCTATCTGGACGGCGGTCCTTACCGGCAGACGTGGCCCCGGGATCAGGATTACTATATGGGCTTTGGTCTGAGCGATATGACCAACGCGGGCCGGGCGCTTCTCATCGCGCATGCGTTGACAGGAGAGAGCAAGTATCGCGATGCGGCAATTCTGAACTTTGATTTCATGCTGGGCGCGAACCCCATGGGCATGTCGTGGACCACGGGACTGGGGCAGGCCTATCCGGTGAATATCCAGCACGAGGTGAGCATGACGGACGGCATCGCGGATCCGGTCCCCGGTATCACGGTTTACGGCATCACGGGCGTGATGTACGGTGCGCTTCGAAGCACCGTCTGGAACTCTCCGGCGGGCCCCGGTTCCAAGGACCTGATCGCGTTCAAGGTGCCGGAGGTTCCCGTATGGCGGCGCTGGTCGTGCCACCCGACTTTGAATGTCGCCCAGTGTGAATTCACCGTGCAGGAAACAATGAGTTCTACGATATTCTGCAGCGCGTTGCTGTTGAACGAAGGCTGGACACCGCCCGCGGCGCTCCTTTCGCGAAAGGCGCGCCCCGAGTCCGCCTTGTATGGGAAATACTATTTGCCCTGAAGCGCGCCCAAGTATGGAACAAACCCGAAAATTGCTGGTTTTTTTTGTGGTATTGAATTGCGCGTCGGCGAATCGTATGGTAGAATTTCGTTGCTTGTAAATTGTTGACAAAAATGTTCTCACTGGCGTCGGGTGTTGCAGTGGTCAGCGGGTGTGGGGCTCGTCTCCACAACGTATGCGATACACGGCGTCCGCCTCTGTAAACGGTATCTGGCCGTAAACACAGGGCGCTGGCCAAATCATTGTTTCCACTGATTCTGGCCGATTCCGTATTGTGCCGGCGTAGCGCCGGTGTCTCACCGATGACCAGGCCGTCAGATTCCTGACACCCACAACGGGTGTGGTGTACCTATTCGCCACACCGGGCAGTAACCAGGCAACGCGATTTTGTTGCCGCGGAGGTATCTTATGCATTTGAAACCATCCCTTCTCTCACCATCTCTGTCCGCCACCCTGGTGGCCCTATGCGCACTCTTCCTACCCCCCCTCTCCGGCGTCGCCCAGACGGCCCCGCCCTCCAGCCTCTCCGAATTTCAAACGGCTTATCCCATATCCATTCCCACGTACGACGGCGTGGAGCAGTTGCTCGTGCTGTCGGATCGCTGGCTCATCGTCGCCACGTCCACGGAGCAGGAGGTGGTGAACGAGATCGACAAACTCTCCGGGGGAAAGATGCTTCCGGCGGTGGCGCTGTGGGATGCGACGCGCGACACGGATCGCCCGAACTGGACGGCGCGCAATACCATGCGGTCGCTCCGCGAACAGTATTACGCGCTTGGGCGCATCAACGCGGGGGAAGATCTGCTCGATCTGCCGATTTCCTACCAGATATCGAGCGCGGCCGATCCGCGTTACCGCGTGCCCCTGATCCCGCTTCAGGTGGGCCGCACCCTGGTGGGTCTGGGAGACGCGACGGTGACGGGTGGGCCGGAAGTGGACTATATCAATTATTCTTATATTTATCTCCCTCAGCCGCTACGTAATAATACGACGTACACCGTGACGGTGCGCGGTACGAAGCGGGTGACCTTCCTGTTTGACACCAATCGGACGGTATCGCGGGCGATCAAGACCAATCAGGTGGGCTACCTGCCGGATGCCCCCCGCAAATTTGCCTATATGGGCTGCCACATCTACGAAGTGGGCCCGATGGATTTCGGCGCCTATCCCCGCTTCGAAGTGGTCAACGCGGCCACGGGCGCGGTGGTCCTCGCGGGGACCGTCCGCCTTCGGGACAACAACAGCCGAATCGTTCCCCTGATCGAAGACAACGACCCGTCGACGGTTCCGCCCCTGCTCACGGGTGAAAAAGTATATGAGATGGACTTTTCCGCGCTGAGCGCCACGGGCAACTTCTTCATTCGTGTGCCCGGCGTGGGCCGTTCCTGGCCCTTCTATCACGGGCCGGACGCCTACGGCGAAGCGTTTTACACGGCGGCGCGGGGGATGTTTCACCAGCGCTGCGGGATTGCCCTTGGCGCGCCCTACACGAACTGGCCCCGAATCAAGTGCCACACGGACCCGATCTACGAGAGCGACATGATCGCCTTTGGCAAAGGGATCTTCAACCCACCGGCGGGCTATCAGCGCTTTGACGTCGTGGGCGGATCGCTGGACAAGACGCGCCAGACGAACGGCGCAACCGGCGGATGGCACGACGCGGCGGACTGGGATCGCAACAATGCGCACTACACGCCGATTTTTGATCTGCTGAACGCGTATGAAATGGCTCCGGAGCGATTTTCCGACGGGCAGTTGAATCTCCCGGAATCGGCCAATGGTATTCCGGACGTGCTGGACGAGGCGGCCTACGGTCTTCTCGTGTGGCAGCGGAGCATGAACTCCGCGGGCGGTGTGTCGGGTTTCGTGGAGACGAGCACCCACCCCTTGATTGATTCGGACATCGACTATGCCTTTTCGCGGCGCACCCGTTGGGACTCGCTGATGTTCGCCGCGGCGGCTATCCAGCTTGCGGAACACATGAAGCCTTTTGATTCCACGGGCGCGAGCCGCTGGGCGTGGTATGCGAACCGGGCCTACGCCTTCGGAATGGATCCGAAGAACAGCCTGGGACTGACGACGATCCGGTGCCGGGCGAACCGGGGGCTGGGCGATCCCTATACGCTAACGTGGGAGGAGAAGCAGGAGTATATTGATCCGTTCATACTTCATGCGAAAGTCCGGATGTTCCGCTACTCGGGCAAGAAGGATTATCTGGCGGACGTGCCGGCGCTGATCGCGAAGGTGCGCAAACCGTTCAAATGGCCCTATTCCATGGTGGACTACTCGCCCTGGATATTCTACGGCATTGTGAACAAACCCGGGGTGGTTTCCGAGACGCAGCGTGCGGAACTGATCAAGAGCCACTTCACCACACACGCGGATTCGCTGCTGGCGTATACCGAAGAGATGCCCTATCGCTGCACATGGCCGCGGAATCAGGATTTCTGGATGTCCTGGGGCGCGACGGACATGGCCAACGCGGCCCGGGGCCTGCTGGCGACCTTCGCGCTCACGGGGGATCAGAAGTATCGCGATTCGGCCATCTTGAATATGGACTACATGCTGGGTGCGAACCCGATGGGCATGTCGTGGACGACGGGCCTGGGGTACAGCTATCCGACCGACATCCAGCATGGCGTGAGCGAGCTGGACGGCATCGCGGATCCGGTACCCGGCATCACGGTCTACGGCGTCACGGAGGGCATGCACACGACCTTGCGCGACACGGTCTGGCGTTCCCCCGGTGGCGTGCTGTCGCCGGATCTGATCGATTTCAAGGTGCCGGATGTGCCGCTGTGGCGCCGTTGGTCCTGCCACCCGATCTACAACACGCGCCAGTGCGAGTTCACGGTGCAGGAGACGATCAGCCCCACGCTTTTTTGCAGCGCCATGCTGATGTCTCCCGGCTGGAAACCGACCAACGCGCTCAAGAGCCGCCAGCCCCGCCCCGCCGAGTTCCTCTACGGGACTTGGTATCTCCCCTGAGAATCCAATAGACTTCGGCCACCAGCCGGGGGTATGTTACACTCCCGGCTGGCGCGCATTTTGGCGCGCGCCGGGCACCACGAAGCGTTAGTCATCGGGGTGGCGGGACGATTAAGGATAGCGATGCGATTTACAGTGGACGGTTCGGATGAACTCGAAGAAAGAATTGCCCGTGACATGGCGACGGTCCGCGGGCGCGTGTCCGAGGTGGTTCCCGCGGAGGAGCTGACCGCGCTGGTGCTGGGTGGCGGCTACGGGCGCGGCGAGGGCGGTGTCTTTGAGGTGGACGGCGAAGAGCGGGTCTACAACGACTACGATTTTTTCGTGGTGGTTCCGTACGAATCGAGACGGCGCAGGCGTCAACTCTCGTCGCTGCTGCGGGGCGTGAAGGAGTCGGTGGAACCGGATTGCGGTATCCATGTGGATTTCAGCCCGCCCATGCCCCGGTCCAGTCTCGGCGGGCTCCCCTACGAATTGATGTTCATGGAAGCGAAATACGGCCACCATGTGGTGATGGGGCCGCCCGACGTGTTTTCGGCCCTTCCCGCCTATGATGCGACCCATCCTCCACTGGACGAGTGCGCGCGCCTCTTCATGAACCGGGGAATCGGTCTGCTGCTTGCGCGCATGACGCTCGGTCAGCGGCCGCCGCTGAACACCGAAGACCACGAGTTTGTGGTGCGCAATATCTACAAGGCCATGATGGCCATGGGCGACAGCGTGCTGTTTCTGGCGGGCGACTACAGCCCCAGTTATGTGGAGCGCCGCCGCCGCTTTTCGGCGCAGCCGCTCGATGGCGTACCGGAGGCGGCGCGGCTTCGAGAGGCCTATGAGGCGTCTTTGGATTTCAAGATGCGTCCCCGCCACGATGTTCCGCCGGGCAAGAGCCTGGACGAGTGGCATTGCGAGGTGGTGGCGCTTTATCTGCAAGTGTACCTGTGGTTTGAGCGCAGCCGTCTGGGCATGGCGGATCTGGAGTGGCCGGCCTACGAAGAGCTGCCCACCCGGTTTCCGGGCATGTCCCTGTCCGAGCGGTTTAAGAATGCGGCCCGCAATGCGCGCCACGCCCGCCCGGCGGGGGGAGAGTGGCTGCTCCATCCGCGGGACCGAATATTGAAACGACTGCCGCGGCTGCTGAATGAACAGGGGCGGGATGGAGCGGAACTCTCCCATGTTCTGCATATCTGGAAGCACTACGGCTGAGCGCCGGAAGAAGAAGGCCCGATCACCTTGGATACAACCTCAGTTTCGATGGCTCCGGACCCCGGCGAGCCGGTCGCGATTATCATGCGCTCGAAAAACGAGCAGCCCTACGCGGAGCGGACGCTGGAAGCGCTGCAGACCCAGAGCGTGCAGAACTTTGTTCTGTACAACGTGGACTCTGGATCGACGGACGGCACGCTGGAAGCCGTGAAGAAATACAATCCCCACCCCGAACGGGTGACGGAGATCGCGCCGTCGTCGTATATTCCCGGCCGGGTGTTGAATACGATGATCGCCGCCGCGCCGGAGCGGGTCATCGTGCTGCTGAACGCGGATTGCATTCCCCAGGACGCCTTCTGGCTGGAACGTCTGCTGGCGCCGCTCTATCGGGGCGAGGCGGATGGCGTGACGAGCCGGCAGGTGGCGCGGCCCGACGCCCACTTCGTGGTGCGCTACGATCTGGATCGGGTCTACGGCCCCGCAAACATGGGTAAGACGGGTCACAGTTTCTTTTCGGCGGCGGCCTGCGCATTCAATCGGTCGCTTTGGGAAGCGCACAAGTTCCCCGAGGAGGGCTGGGGCGAGGATTTTGTTTGGGCGGTGGGCTGCAAGGCGGCTGGGGCGCGTTTCGCGATTGCGGTGGAATCGGTGGTGGAGCACTCGCACAATTACACGCTGAAGACGCTGTACAAGCGCGAGCGGGGCCACGGCATGGTTTATTTCCAGGTGCTCGGCGAGAGGCCGTCGCTGGCGCGTGAGGGCATTGCCTGCGCGCGCCATATGGTGCGCGATGTGCTTTACGCGCTTCGCCACGGTCGTCCGGACACGATTCCCTTCAACCTGGCCTACCGGGCCGTGTTCAACTATGCCCACTTCAGCGGCCGCAGCGCCGCCGCGAAGAACCAGGGCTTCCCCCAAGAGTTCTTCAGGAACTGAGCCCATGCGAACGATACAGCTTGCGAAGCGGGTCGTGCGCGACGACTGGGGCGGCACGGAGACCGTAATCTTTGAGACGACCCAACGGCTGGTGGCCAAGGGCCATCCATCCGAGGTCTTTTGCACCATTGCCTCGGCGGGGAGCACGGAGGAGTATCTGAAGGGACTTCGGATCCGGCGCTTTCCATCGTTCTATCCCTTTCTGGGGCTGAAGCCCGGCGCACGCGAGATATTGGACAAGAAGGGGGGCAGTCCCTTTTCCTTTCCCATGATGCGGGCCCTGAAGCGGGAGCCGGAACTCGACCTGATCCATCTTCATACGGGAAACCGGCTCGGCGGGATCGGTCGGAAGGTGGCCCTTCAACGCCGTATTCCCTATGTGATATCGCTCCACGGCGGCGCCTTTGACATACCCAGTGCGGAGATGGCCTCCATGGCCGCGCCCACGAAGGGCGCCTTTGACTATGGTAAGGCGCTTGGCATGTGGGTGGGCGCGCGCAGGGTCCTGGCGGACGCGAGCGCCATTTTGTGCGTGGGTTTTCCGGAGAGCGTGAAGGCGAAGGAGAAGATGCCCGACAAGAATGTCGTCTACCTTCCCAATGGCGCGGACACGCGGCGTTTTTCCGAAGGCGACGGCCCCGGATTTCGCCGCGCCCGGGGCATTCCCGAAGACGCCTATGTGGTGCTGACCCTCGCGCGAATCGACTCGCAGAAGAACCAGATGCTGCCGGTGAAGATGCTGCCGGAACTGTTGAAGCGGGAGCCAAAGACCCACGTGGTACTCGTCGGCAACGTGACCAATACGGACTACCACGATAAGGTTGTGAAGACGGCGGAGGACCTGGGCGTGCGCGATCACCTCACGGTCGTACCCGGTATCGCGTCGGACAGCTCCGACTTGACCGCGGCCTATCACGCGGCGGATCTATTCCTGTTGCCATCGATTCACGAGCCTTTCGGTATCGTGGTGCTGGAGGCGTGGTCGGCGGGACTGCCCGTCATCGCGTCGCGCATCGGGGGGATACCCCATTTCGTGGAAGAGGGCACGGACGGCCTGCTCTTCGATCCGGCGGACGCGTCGAGCTTTCTGGAGGCCTTCGAGGGGGTTGCCGCCCACCCCGAGCGGGCCCGTTCACTTGCGGAAATGGGCAGGCGGAAGGCGCGAGAGCGCTACGACTGGGACGTCATCGCGGAGCGGCTGATCGGCGTGTACGAGGATGCGATCCGTGAAAATTCTTTTCGCAAATAATCTCTGCGGGCACTTTGGCGGTGTGGAGCAGGTGATTGCCCATACGGTGAAGGAGTTGGTCCGCCGCGGCCATGAATGCCATCTGGCCTATGGCCACGCGCGCCCCGATGCGGATTCATTCTCGGAAGCGTTTTCAAGTGTGACGCGCTGCACGGAGTTTGGGTGGCCACCCGAAGGGGACCGGGGCATGACCTTTCGGGCGATTGTGGACACGGTCAAACCCGATGTGTTGTTTGTGCATAAGCTGGCGCGGCTTCCCGAGGGTGTGGAGCAGGCTACGGACTATCGCAAGGTGGTGCTGGTGCATGATCACGATTTGTGGTGCCCCACGGGTCTCGGCTACACCCGGCACAACCGCAAGACGTGCACGCATACCGCGGGCTGGCGCTGCTACACGGCCCTCGCCTTTCTGGAGAAATCCAGCAGCGGACCAATTCCGGTGAAGCTGGTGAATATCCAGGCGAAGATTCGTCAGATGGCGCGCTACCACGGCTTTGACGCGGTGCTGGCGAACAGCACGTTCATCCGTGAGCGGCTCCTGGCGGGTGGTTACCCCGCCGAACGCATGCACTTGTGCCATCCGGTGCTGAATCAAGGCGACCCTGAGGTGACGCCGGTGCCCGAAGCCCCGGAGATCCTGTATGTCGGCTCACTGATTCGGGGAAAGGGCGTGGACCTGATGCTGGACGCGCTGCACCGTCTCCGTTGCCCGTTTCACCTGACGGTAGTGGGCACGGGCAAGTCGCAGGATGATCTGAAGGGTCAGGCGCAGTCGCTGGGTCTGGGTGATCGGGTCAGCTTCGCGGGCTGGGTTCCCAACGATGCGGTGGCCCCCTACTATCAGCGCGCCCGGCTGGTGGCGGTGCCGTCGGCCTGGCCGGAGCCCTTCGGGCTGGTGGGGCTGGAGGCGATGCGCCATGGCCGGCCCGTGGCCGCCTTCGCCGTGGGCGGGATACCGGACTGGCTCGGTCACGAGGAAACGGGCCTGCTGTCGCCGGAGCAGGATGTGGCGCACTATGCGACCTCGCTGGAACGCCTGCTGACCGATGATGCGCTGGCCGCGCGTCTCGGGTCGGGCGGCGCCGCGCGGGTGAGAGCAGACTTTTCCTTCGGGGGCTATGTGGATGCGCTCGAAGGGCACTTGATGCAGGCTGCAGGCATTGGGCTGTAGGCTTCAGGCTTCAGGCCGTGGAGTACAATCAAGAAACCATACGACCCATACGACCCATACGACCCATACGACCCATACGACCCATAAGACCCATAAGACCCATAAGACCCATAAGACCCATAGAGACCGCGTAGCACTTGGAGATTGGCATGAATGATCAAAAAAAACTGACCCTGTGCGTCTTTATTGATGCGCTGGGGTGGGAAGTGCTTCAGCGCCATCCCTTTCTAGACGATATCCTTGCGGTGAAGGCGCCGTTGAACACGATCTTCGGCTACAGTTCCACGTGCGATCCTACGATTCTCACGGGCAAGCTCCCGCGGGAGCACGGGCACTTTGCGTTCTTTGCCTACGACCCGAAGAACTCGCCCTTTAAGAATTATCGGTATTTCAGCCTGCTCCCCAAGTCGATCATGCAGCGCGGGCGGGTGCGGGGAAAGCTGAGCCAGATCATGAAGCGGGTACATGGCTTCACGGGCTATTTTCAGCTTTACAACATGCCCTTCAAGAAGCTGCATCTCTTCAACTACACGGAGCAGGCGAATATTTTCGAGCCGGGCGGTATCAACGGGGGCCAGGCCACGATCTTCGATTTCTTGAAGGAGCGGCAGATTCCCTACTGCCGTCCGGAGGGGTATAACGAGCCGGAGAGTATGGCGGAAGTGTCGCGCGCGATCGAATCCGAAAGCGTACGCTTCGTGTATCTTTTTCTGGGTCGGCTGGACGCCATACTTCATCAATACGGCACGCAGTCGCAGGAGTGCACGCGGCACATCGCGTGGTACGAGCGGGAGATCCGCGGGCTGTACGAGAAGGCGGTGGCGCACTACGGCGAGGTGAGCCTGTTTCTCTTCTCCGATCACGGCATGACCGACATCAAGGAAGTCTGCGATGTTATGGGCCGCATCGAAAAGCTGGGGCTGACCTTTGGCGAAGACTATGCCGCTGCTTACGACAGCACGATGGGCCGCTTCTGGTTCCTCAAGCCGGGCGTTCGCGAAAAGATCGAAGCGGCCCTGCGTGAAGAGCCCAGGGGCCACATTATGACGGACGAAGAGCTCGCGTCTTACGGCTGCGACTTTCCGGGCCAGACCTATGGCGAGCTTTTCTTTCTGGTGGACCCGGGCGTGCTGATCTGTCCGAGCCACATGGGCGTGAAGCCGCTGGCGGGGATGCACGGATTTGCCCCCCACGATAAGGATTCGACCGCATCGTTCATGTCGAGCGTTCCGCTGAAGCAGGTGCCCCGCGGCCTGGAGGATCTCTATGCGCTGATGCGCGACGACGCGACCTCGCCGGCGTCCGTGGAGGCTTCGCATTGAAGGAGTCGGGCGATGCGCGCGCCCGGGCGGCGGGTCGTCGTGTCCGGACATCGAAGGCGCTCCCGCCATGAGCGAGCGAATAGCCATCAGCAAGAAGGTGGTCGCCATCAATTTCGTGGGATCCGCCGTTGCCCAGGTCCTGAGCATCACGGTGCTGTTCTGGTTGCAGCGCCATTTGATTCTGGAGATATCGAAGGAAGAGTACGCCATTTTGCCGGTGCTCTACGCGGTGATGGCCTTCACGCCGCTGACCACGGTGGTGCTGACCGGGGGGATAGGGCGCTATATCACCGAGGCCTATGCGAAGGGCGATGACGAGGGGGTGACCCGGATCTGTTCGACCATGTTTCCGATCCTGCTGGGCGCGGGTCTGGTCTTTCTGGCGGGGGGCTGGCTCTTCGCGTGGAAGATCGAGCACTTTCTGAATATTCCACCCGACCGGGTGTGGGATGCGCAGGTGATGCTGGCCGCGCTGATGTTCACGGCGGCGCTGCGCCTGCCCGCGGCCCCTTTCGGCGTGGGCTTTTTCGTCCGGCAGCGGTTCATTCTTCAGAACGTGATTAACATCGGCGCAACGCTTTTCCGTATCGCGCTGCTGTTCGGGCTTATTTTCGGGATCAGCACGCGGGTGCTGTGGGTGACGGCGGCCACGGTGGCGGGGGAGTTTCTGCTGCTGGCTGTGGCTACACCGATATCCATGTCGCTGGTGAAGTCGCTCCGATTCCGGCGGTCCGCGATTGACTGGTCCATCTCTCGGGATATCATCAGCTTCGGGGGCTGGCAGTTCCTCATGGTCCTGGGGCTTACGATCCGCAACGCGCTGGATCCGATCGTGCTGAACGCCTTCTCCACCGCGTGGGACATCGCGTGCTACAACATCGCGTCGTTGCCCTTCCAGCACCTGTGGTACACGCTCAATATGGCCAAGCGAACGATCAATCCGTCCCTGATCGCGATGCACGCGGGTCGTGAAAACGAGCGGCTCCGCTCCGCCTTTCTCCGGGGCAACCGGGTGGCGCTGTGGGCCTTCCTGCTGCCGGGGCTTCCACTGGCCTTGCTGGCCTATCCGCTGATCAAGTTCTACATCGAAGACGAGCTCTGGCTTGCGCCCCTGTTGATTCAGATCAACTTCCTGGGCTTTCTGGTGGTGGTGCCCTCGGTGGTCTTTTCCACCATTGTGGAGGCGATTGGAAAGCCGCGGGATTTCTGCCTGCTGGTGCTGGGGGCGAATGTTTTCAATCTGGTGTTGACATTCGTTTTCGTGGGGTGGCTGGGTTATGGCGCGATCGGGAGTTGCGCGGCCACCGCCATTTCGGCGGCGATCTGCTATCCCCTGACGATCTGGCCGCTGTCGCGCAGTACGCTTTCGATCACAAAGGGCGAGTGGTTTGGCGAGGTGCTGTGGCCGGGTGTGGTGCCGGCGCTGTGTGCCGCGCCGGTCTATCTGGGGAGCGGCGTACTGCTGGGCACCGACACGTTGATCGGCGTCTTTGGAACCCTTGCATTGGGCAGCGTGGCCTATGTAACATGTTTATACGTCTTTGCAGCACGCCAACGGGATCTGGAGGACATCCAGCGGATGTTTTCGATGAGGCGAAAATGAGCCCATTTTCGCTCCTTCCACCCGCGCGAGTGAACCGCCCAACATCCGGGTATCCAACGCATCTATGGGTCCGGGGCCGATTTTTCGGAACGGGCGTCACATCAACATTCAGCCAAAGTATCGTTTTTCTTGTTTGGGGAGTGAATTTCATGCGGAATATTGGCCAGGGCGGCGCCGCCCTCGACCCGCAGCCCCGGGCGGGAGAAGGCCCCTATTGGAGAGGGAATACATGCGTATACTGCTAGCGGGTGTCCCGTTCGGATGCGAGAATGTCGGCGATGAAGCCATTCTTGAATGCGCGGTGGCGATTTTTCGCGAGGTCTTTCCCGGGGCCGAGCTTACGGCGAGCACGAACGACCCCGAGCGGACGGCGGCGCGTCTGGGCATAAAGACCTGCCGACTCCTGGGTTTTTTCAACGATGTATCGCCCGAAGAGACGCGGGCGCTCATCGACGCCCACGACTGCTTCGTGTGGTGCGGGGCGACCGGTCTTTCCGATTATCCCCACGTAACACCCGCGCTGATGCAGGTGGCCCAATCGCTCGGGAAGAAGACGATCCTCTGGGGCGTGGGCATGAATGACGAATTGAATCCGGCCTTTCACCGGGTGCAACCGGGGCGTTCGCAGAAAGTGTTGAAGCTCGCGAGTCTGATCAGTCTGGGCCTCGTGGACGCGATCAGCATGGAAGAAAAACGCCGGGACGCGCGGAGCCGGCGGAAGATCGCCGAGTGTCTGCAGCGGGCGGATCTGGTTATCCTCCGCGACACGCAGAGCCGGGCGGAAGTGGTGCGGAGCGGCGTGACCCGCGAATTGCATGTGGGCGCGGACTCGGCCATCCTGTTGAAGCCGGATTCGCTGGACCAGATCCCCCTGGCGCCGGGCGTGCTGGAGCTTCTCCAGAGCGCGCGCTCGAAGATCGGCCTTTGCGTTTCGGCCCAGGCGGCGATCACGAAGGAGCGAGAGCTGGCGAATTGCCTGGATGAACTCGCCTTTTCAACGGGGGCCCACATCGTAGCCATCCCGATGAATCCGTTGACCGACTCGGCGCTGATGGCGCGGCTGGCCGGACGAATGGTTCATCGCCAGCAGATTACGGTGCTCACGGGCGAATACCAGCCGTCCGAGATACTTGCGGTGGCGGAGCGCATGTCGGTTGTGGTGAGCAGCCGTTTGCATCTGCTTATTCTCTCTTCGATCGTGGGTGTTCCCATCGTCGGAATTGCACGGGGGTCCAAGGTGGATAATTTCCTGGCCCACTTCGGGCTTGTGCCCGTGGGCAGCGTGGACGACTGTGACTTTGGCGCGTTGAGGCGCGAGGTGACGCGCATGTTGGAGTCCCCCGAGGCCTACCGCGCGCGGGCGGAATCGGTGCAGACGGAGGGGCTGGAGCGACTGGCCTCGGCGAAGGTGCTGTTGTCCAAGGCGATTGCCGGATAGCTCCGCAGTCGGCTCGGGAGTTGGCATCGGGTGTTTGAGCGGCCGGGAGGGGCTCGAATGCGGCGACTCCGGCGGGTCCCGCGGCGTGGCGCGGGCGCGCGTTGTCAGACAGTAGGAAAGGTTGAAAGCATGCTTCCAAATTTCATCATGATTGGGGCGATGAAGAGTGGCACGAGCAGCTTGCATCACTATCTCGACGAGCATCCCGATATTTCCATGTCCTCCCCGAAAGAGTTGGATTTCTTCATCGAAGAGCGCCGCTGGAACAAGGGATTCGATTGGTATGAATCCCATTTTTCGAAGAGTGCGGCCATCCGCGGGGAGTCTTCGGTGGGCTATACGCAGCGCCACAAGTACGCCGGGGTCCCGGGGCGCATCCACGCAATGAACCCGAATCTCAAATTGCTCTATCTCTTACGCGATCCGGTGGAGCGCGTGGTGTCGCATTTTACCCAGTTGAGCCTGATGGGGCTGGAGCAGCGGGATTTTCAGGCGGTCCTGGACGAGTTGCCCGGCAGCGACTATGTACTTTCCAGCAGTTACCATTTTCAGCTTTCAGCGTTTCTGGATTTTTTTCCCATGGAACAGATCCAGATCCTGACTCTGGAGGAGCTGGTCCGGGACAAGGTGGGCACGATCCAGAAGGTGTTTCGTTTTCTGGGCGTGGAGGATGGCTTTGTGGGTAAAGACTGGGCGCTGGTTCACAACCGATCGGTGGACAAGTATGAGCGGAACGCCCTGGGCAAGGTGATGCACAAGGTGCCCTTCAAGAGCCGCTGGAAACCGCTGGTTCCGGTCCCGCTTGCGACGGCGTACAGTCGGATGACGGCGCGCAAGCCGGAGCAGCGGCTGCAACCCCTGCTTTCGGACGAGAAACGCGAGGAAATCCGGGCCTTGCTTCAAGACGATATCGCGCGCCTTCGCGAAGTGGCGGGGCGGGATTTTTCAGAGTGGAGCGTTTAGGCGCGCGACGGCTTTGTGCGATCGCGTCCGTGATAAAGGGCGGCCAGGACACCGGCGATAACATGGACCTGGATGAAGATGGGGGTCAGGCGGAAGACCCATTCGGTCAGGCCCTGGAAGATAATGGCGAGCACGGCAAAAAAGGCGGCGAGCCCGTAGCGTGAGACCAGGGCCTCGGTCCGCTTTGGCAGATAGGTGACGCTCATGTAGAGCCAGGAGCCCAGCATCCCGCAGAAGAAAATGAAGCCGGGCCAGCCGAGTTCGCCGAGGGTGATGATAAAAATATTGTGGGCCGGCGCGGTCTGGGCTCCGCCCATGGTGTTGACCAGCCCGCGAAGATCCTGGCTGGGGGGGATGTCCGTGCCGATGTAGGGGTTGTAGATAACCCCGAGGGAAGCGGCGTAGTCGTTGGTAACGCGGTAGGACCAGTTGTTGAGTCCCACCCCGAGCGGCTTGTCGGCCATGATGGCTTTGAGGTACTTCACGTACATGCCGCGCCCCCCGAAGGAATCCTCGCCGAACTCGTCCTCGTAGGATTGGCTCAACATGCGGCTTTCAATCTGGTCCCAGGACTTGGCCAGCACGAAGATGAAGAGCACGGCGGCGAACAGGACGATGGCGACATTCCGGATCGAGAAGCGCAGTCCCATGGCCACGAGCCCGCAGCACACGGAGACGAGGACAAGGGTGGCGAATCCGGTTCGGCTGATGGTCAGGATGACGCAGCCCGCGCAGGCGAGGAAGCCGAGGCAGCAGGCGATGCGAAGCGGTGTCTTGGTTCTTGAGAGGGCGGTGGTGATCATGATGGGGACAAGAATGACCATGTACATGGAAAGGCTGTTGGGGTGGCCCAGGGTTCCCCGAATACGGTGGATATGGTAGATATAGCGGTCGCGCAGGCAGACGAAGGCCTCGTAGCCAATGGCGGTGCAGAGCGCCCAGATAAACAGTTCGAGGTCTTTCATGCTCCGCACATAGAGCGCCACGGTCACGAAGATGAAGATGCCGCGAATCGTTTTTGAAATTTCGAAGAGCGAGAAGATTTTCGGGTCGGCCAGGGCCAGGGTATGGAGGCATGCATAACCGAGGTAGGCGAGCATCCATCCCAGGCTCGCGGGCCAGAAGAATATCCGCCTGCCCTCGCGGTGGCGCACGATGAGGGTGCTGAAGAGCAGGATGATGGCGAGGAGGTCGAGGTAGGAGACTTCGATGCCTCGGGTGGTGCCCCGGTACCATTCCCGGCTGAGGAAGTTAATGTCCAGCGGCAGCCCGAAAAGGCCGCCGGTGTTGGTGGTTCCGAGGACGAGGGCGAAGAATACCGCTTTGTGAATCTTGGGGAACGTGACGGCGAGAAAGATGCCGACGGGGACGCAGCAAAGGAAGCCGCCGAAGAAGATCGCTTCCTTCATGGGCGCGGGGGATGGCCGGTCCGGCCGGTTCGATGGACTTGTGCTTCAGGTCGAGGGGGGAATTCGCAATGCATTTGGGGGCCTTCTCCCGGCGGGTAATCAGCGGCGCTGGTCGAGTTTAAACTTTTCGATCCGCCTGCGCAGCGACTGGTAACTGATGTCGAGGGATTCCGCGGCCTTGCGGCGGTTCCACTGGTTCTGGTCGAGGGCCTGAAGGATTTCCTCGGGGGAGTACTCCCGGTCCTGTGCGGGAACGCCGGGCGACTGCGCCGGTGCGGACACGCGGGCGGGCGCGATCGGGGGAGGCGTAATGTCGGTCTTGCCCAGAACGAGCCACCGCTTGATGGTGCTCTCGAGTTCGCGGACGTTTCCGTTCCAGTCGCGTTCCGTGAGGCGCGTCAGATCCTCGCCAGTGACCTGGAAGGGCCGGTTTCCGGTGAAATTGCTGTACTTTTTCGTGAAGTGCTTGACCAGCAGTGGAATGTCTTCCTTGCGGTTGTTCAGCGGCGGTGCCCAGATGCAGACTTCGTTGAGTCGGAAATACAGGTCCTGCCGAAAGCTGCCGTCTTTGGTCTTGGCTTCGATATCGGCGTTGGAGGCGGCGATGATCTGCACATCCACCTTCACGGACTGGCGCCCGCCGAGCTTGGTGAATTCCTTGTGCTCGATGACCTGCAGCAGCTTGGCCTGGAGGTTGGGGTGCATCTCGCAGATCTCGTCCAGGAAGATGACGCCCTTGTCGGCCAGGCTGAAGCGGCCGGGCTTGGCGGCGATGGCGCCGGTGAAGGCGCCTTTTTCGTAACCAAAGAGCTCGCTTTCAAGAAGCTGCTCGGGAAGTGCGCTGCAATTGACCTTGATGAGGGGCTTCTCGTTCCGCTTGGACAGGCGGTGGATCTCGCGGGCGATCACGTCTTTGCCCGCGCCGCTCTGGCCGCGGATGAGGCAATTGAGATCGGTCTGGGCGACTTGCTTGATGACGGTGCGCAACTCCTGCATGGGGGGGCTGACGCCCACGAGCAGGGAGGCGGCGAGTTCGGGTGACTCTTCCACGGGCTCGTCCGCATCGGCGCCGGGCGATTTCTGCGGTGCGATGGCCTTGGCGATGGCGGCGCGGACTTCGGCGAGGCTGAAGGGCTTCACGAGGAAGTCGGTTGCGCCGCGGCGCATGCAGTCGATTACGATGGTCGGCGGCGCGTCGATAGAAACGCAGACCACACTCGGCGCGGCTTCCTGGTCCAGCAACTGGGACAGGGTCTCGACGGTGAGTCCGGCCTCCGGCATGATTTCGAGGAGGACGCCCGCGAATGACTCCGCCCGTGCGCGCTGGATGGCGTGGGCGGCGTTGTTTACGGTGGAGACGTCATAGCCGGAGAGTCCCAGCCCCTTTTCGAGGGACCAGCAGACGCCGGGGTCGGTGTCGACCACAAGGAGTTTCTGGCGCACGCGCCCGGAGTCGGGCGCGGCGGACCGTTGGGGCAAAGGCGTGGTCGTCACGTGAGCACCTCAGTCGGACGGTGTGCGCGCAGGGGGTTTCGGGGCAGGATAATGCTGAAGGCCCGTCCCGTGCCTTCCTCATATTTCAACAGTAGTTTTCCGCCGCAGCTCTGAATGGTTCGCAAAGCGAGGATGAACTGGGGGTGGCTTTCGATCAGGATGGGCACCTCTCCCCCGTCGCGGGGAACGCCAAAGAGCTCGCCCGTGACGGCGTCGTGCCGGATCTGGACGAGAATATGATTGGGCTCCATGCCGGAAACGGCGAGATGGATCTGCCCGCCGTCGGCCACGGTGCGCACGGCGGCGGCGATGAGGTCGAGGAAGGTTCTCGCGAGGCTTGCCCCGTTCATGAGCACGCACTCGCAATCTTCGTCGTAATCGCGGTTGATGGTGATGCCGCGATTCTGCAGGGCGCGCGCGATCATGTCCACGGCCTGGTCGATATATTCCGAGAGCTGGACCGTTTCCACCGATTCCTTGTGGGGCATGGAGAGCTGGCGGAAATCTTTGATCTGGTTGTGGAGTCCATCCACGCTGTCGCGGATGAGTTTCAGGCCTTCGGCGGCTTCATCGCTGATGGGGGTCTCGCTGACGAAGTCGGCGGTGGTGCGTATGGCGGTGAGCCCCTGGATGAGGCCTTTTGAGATTTCCAGGGCGATATTGCCGAGGCTGGCCTGCTGGGTGGCGTGGAGCGAGAGCCGTGCATCCTGCCATTCGAAGCCGAGGAAGTGGGCGCACATGCTGAGAAACTGGTCGCAGTCCGCGTCGACCGTGAAGGAGCCGTCGAGGAAGAAGGCCACGGTGCACGCGGGCTTTCCCCAGTAGCTCTGGGGGTAGATATAGGCGGCGGAGCCGGGCGTTTCCAGGTGGGCATGGCGCTCGACCAGACGGCGGAGGCGCTCTTCGGGGCTGTCTTCAAAGCGGCCATTGTGCGCGGAGAGATCGACATCGTCCACGGCGATGACGTGTATCTCGTCGCCGCCGTTGCGCCAGGCGGCAAGGAATTTGTGCCCGGTGGCGGAATCGAGAGCGACGCATTGCAGCGGGATGTATTTTTCGAGTTCTTCGATGATGCTGCGGAACACAGTCTCGTCGGTATAGAGATTGGCGGCGACCTGCGTCAGCCTCACCAGGGAGCGCAGCCGCGCGCTGACCAATTCGCAGTGGCTGGCGTATTGCCGGAGATCGGCCGTTGCCTCTTCCACCCGCACCTTCAATTGTTCGCGTTCGTCGGAAAGTAGTTGCACCAGTTCGTCTCGTTCACGGAGTACGTCGTGGTACTCCTGGGCCCGGTTGATCGCCGCATGGAGCGAGGCGGATACAAAAGGTTTGATGAGGAAATCAAAAGCGCCCGCGCGCATGGTTTCAATAATGGTCTCGGCCCGGCCATCGCCGGTGAGAATGACCGGTACCAGCAGGGGCTGCCGTTCACGTATATAAGGCAATAATTCCAGGCCGTTTCCGTCGGGGAGGCCGAGATCAATGAGGGCGCAGGAGAACGCTTCTTGATCGATGAGCGCGCGAGCTTCCTCGCAGGAGGCCGCCGCGCGCGTGACATGGCCCGCCACTCCCAGAAGCTCGGTAAGGAGCGCCTGGATCTGGCGATTGTCATCCACAACCAATATTCGCGTCTTTCCGGTCATGCAAGCTCTAGCAGACAGTGACATTCCCGCCCCACAACCACGAATCCCGATACCCGCCTCCAGCCGGAGAGCACGTCCAACTCCGGCACCATAGTATACAACGCGTTAGATTACCGCATGAAGTGTCAATTAATCCATCTTTCATTCTTGACTCGAGCACTATCCTCGATCTTAGCAGGTATCGTGAATTGATTATTGCAGGGATAGACGATGGGACAGGGGCTGGACTGAAATTCCAGCCTGTGCTAGTGTGGAGGGGTCCTTCATCCAGGCAGGAAATCGCTTCATGTCGCACAAGAACTGGTACACGGCCCGCGCGGGCCGCTTCGTTTTGGCCGCAATCTTCGGAATTGGGGCGAGTTGGCCCGTGACCGCGGACGATGGGGGGGCGAGCGCAGCGTTTACCCGTGATGTGAACCCGATTCTCGCCGCGAAGTGTGTGCAGTGTCATGGCCCCGAAAAGCAGAAGGGCGGACTCCGGCTGGATTCGGGCGCGGCGGTGTTGAAGGGGGGGGATGGTGGTGCGACCGTTGTGGCGGGCAAGGCGAGCGAGAGCCTGCTCTATCGGGTTCTTACCGGAGCCCATGAAGAAATCAGCATGCCGCCGGAGGGTGAGAAACTTTCGGCAGAGGAACTGGGGAAGATCGAAGGGTGGATTGCGGCGGGGGCGGAAATTCCCGCCGACGAAGCGCCGGCGACTGTGCAATCCAGTCATTGGGCCTTTCAACCGGTCACGCGACCCGCCGTGCCCGCGCCGGCGGGTGAAAACTGGGGCCAGGGTGCGATTGACGCGTTCATAAAGGCCCAGCTTGACCAGGCCGGGGTTGCCCCGAGCCCCGAGGCGGCGCCGGGTGTACTCGTGCGACGCCTGTATCTGGACTTGCTGGGACTGCCGCCGGAGCCGGGCGCGGTGGAATCCTTCACGGCGGATCCTTCGCCAGCAGCCTATGACTCACTGGTGGACCGCCTGCTGGCGTCGCCCCACTTTGGCGAACGCTGGGGCCGTCACTGGCTGGATCTGGCGCGTTACGCGGACAGCGACGGCTACGAAAAGGATTCTCCGCGGCCCTATGCGTGGCGTTATCGCGACTGGGTGATCAACGCGATCAACGAAGACATGCCCTATGACCAGTTTGTGATCCAGCAGCTTGCGGGAGACTTGCTGCCGGGGGCGACGCTGGCGCAGCGCACGGCGACGGGCTTTCACCGCAATACCTTGACGAATCGCGAGGGCGGCATCGATCCGGAAGAGGATCGGGTGAAGCAGGCGGTGGACCGGACGAACACGACCGGTGCGGTGTTTATGGGCCTCACTATGGGCTGCGCCCAATGCCACACGCACAAGTACGACCCCATCACGCAGCGCGAATACTTCGGGATGTATTCCTTTTTTGACGCGGCGCTGGAGCAGGATATTTCCGCGCCGCTGCCGGGGGAGGAGGAGGCCTACGCGGCGGCGGTGGCAAAGCACACGGGGGAAGTGGCCGCGAAGAAGGCGGAGCTGGCGGCTTATCGGCCGACACTTCTGGCGGGGCTGCCCGCCTGGGAGGCAACCTTGTCCATCCCGGAGGAGGGTTGGAATATTCAGGACCCGATCTCCTATGTGTCGACGGGCGGCGCGAGTTTCAAGGAACTGGATGACAAGTCGGTGCTGGTGAACGGGGAGAATCCGCTGACCGATGCGTACACGGTGGTATTTCGCAGCGACCTGCGGGATGTAAAGGGATTCCGACTGGAGACTCTGACGCACGACGAACTTACGTACCATGGTCCGGGTCGGGCGCACAATGGCAGTTTTGTGCTGGCGGAGATCTCGGTCACGGCGGCGCCCGCGAGCGAACCACACCGGACGGCGCCGGTAAAGATCGCGTCGGCCAAGGCGGGCTTTGCTCAGGACGGGTATCCCATTGAGGCGGCGCTGGACGGGAATCCCGCCACGGGCTGGGGCATTCTCAACGGCAAGAACACGAATCGGGACCACGCTGCGGATTTTACCTTCGAGACACCGGTTGGCCACGACGAAGGCACCATCTTTACCATCAAGATCGATCACGGCTACGGCGGCTACAGCAACATTGGCCGGTTCCGTCTGGCGCTGACGCGCAACGATCCCGCGAATATTATCTTTTCGGATGAGGTGGTGGCCGCGTTGAAGTTGCCCGCGGCCGAGCGGACGGAAGGGCAGACCGAAACGCTGCTGGAACTGTACGGGCAGAGCGATGGGACGTGGAAGAAGCTCAAGGAGGAGTTGGATAAGTTGGAGGGCAATCCCCCGGCACCGATTCCGTCTATTGTGATGGCGCTGCGGCCGAACGAGACGCCGCCGGTGACGCGCATTCACAACCGGGGCGATTTCCTCCAGCCGGGCGACGAAGTGCAGCCCCACACGCCCGCGGTGCTTCCGCCGCTGAAGGCGCGGGGCGACAAGCCGGATCGCCTTGATCTGGCACGCTGGATCGTGGATCCCGCAAACCCGCTCACGGCGCGCGTTGCCGCCAATCGCGTGTGGGAGCATCTCTTCGGCGACGGTCTCGCGCGTACCAGCGAAGACTTTGGCACGCGAACGGAAACACCGACTCATCCGGAATTGCTGGACTGGCTCGCGGCGAGCTTTGTGGAGGATCATCACTGGAGCACCAAGTCGCTGATCAAAGCGATTGTGTCGTCCGCGGCGTATAAGCAGTCCTCTCACGTGCGGGATGATCTGTTTCAGTCGGACCCGACGAACCGGCTGATCGCGCGGCAGAATCGATTCCGGGTGGAGGGGGAGATCACACGGGACCTGTTTCTTGCGGCGAGCGGCCTGCTGGTGGACGAGGTCGGGGGACCGAGTATTCGTCCTCCGCTGCCTGCGGGAGTGGCGGATCTGGGCTATGCGGGTTCGGTGAAGTGGCCCGAGTCGGAAGGGCCCCAGAAGTATCGTCGCGGCCTGTATGTGTTCTTTCAGCGCACGGTGGCCTATCCCATGCTGGTGGCCTTTGATTGTCCCGATTCCAACGTGGCCGCGCTCAGCCGGAACCGATCAAATACACCCTTGCAGTCGCTGACGCTGCTGAACGATCCGGTGTTTGTGGAGGCGGCGCAGGCGCTGGGCAAGCGGCTGCTGGAGATGGATGGTCTGGATGAACCAGCGCGCGTGCGGGAAGCGTTCCGGTTGTGCATGGGCCGGGCGCCGCTGGATCGGGAGCTGGAATTGCTGGTGAAGCTGGTGGCGGAGCAGGAGGCCCTGTTTGCGGCGCAGCCGGAGGAGGCGAAGACGCTGGTGGGCTCTCATATGCCCGCGGAGGTGGCGCCGGAGAAGGCGGCGGCCCATATGATACTGGCGCGGTCGATCATGAATCTGGACGAGTTCTTGACGCGGGAGTAGGATAAGAGGGTTGACCACGGAATTGCATGGAAAAACACGGACAGAGTTGAACCGCAAATTAACGCAAATTTTCGCAAATTGGCATCGGAATAAACTGAAAGAAAATGTAACCGCGAATGAACGCGAATAGACGCGAATTTTTGGGAATGTGGCACAGGCGTCCCGCCTGTGTATTGTTGGAGCCGCACATCATCAGAATCAATTTGCGTTAATTTGCGGTTGAGATCATCTTTATCGCCATTCGCCGGCTGCCCCGTGTGTCCGGTCCGAGGATTAAGTCATGCATCCGATTGAAGAGCAAATCCAGCGCACGCGCCGTCAGTTTCTGACGACGGCGGCGGGCGGTATTGGCGGGCTGGCGCTGACGGCGCTGCTGGGCCGGGACGGTTATGGTGCGGTGCCGGGGGTAAACCCGCTGGCGCCGAAGCCGAACCACACGACGCCCAAGGCGAAGGCGTGTATCTTCATCTTCATGGAGGGCGGGCCGAGCCAGATGGATCTGTTTGATCCGAAGCCGATGCTGAACAAGCTCCACGGCCAGCCGCTGCCGGAGTCCATGACAAAGGATATGCGCTTCGCCTTTATCCAGAAGGAGACGGCGACGGTGCTGGGGAGCAACCAGCAGTTTAAGAAATACGGCGAGAGCGGGATGGACTTCTCCACGTGGCTTCCGCACATCGGCAGTTGCGCCGACGACATCTGCATGATTCGCTCGATGCATACGGACGCCTTCAATCACCATCCGGGCCAGTTGATGATGAACACGGGCGTGCCCACCTTCGGGCGGCCTTCCATGGGAGCGTGGATCAATTATGGCCTCGGTTCCGAGGCGGACAACCTGCCGGGCTATGTGGTGCTGAGCGCGGGCCGCGGTACTTCGGGCGGCGTGTCCAACTGGTCGAGCGGGTTCCTGCCTTCGAACTATCAGGGCGTGCTGTTTCGCAACCAGGGCGAGCCGGTGCTGCATCTGGCGAATCCGGCGGGCCTGCCCCATGAGTGCCAGCGGCTCGGGCTGGACACGGTGCGCGACTTGAACCAGATTCACTACGAAGAGACGCGCGATCCGGAAGTGCTCGCGCGTATATCGTCCTATGAATTGGCCTATCGCATGCAATCCGCGGCGCCGGAGCTGATCGATCTTTCGGGCGAAAGTCAGGCTACGCTGGACATGTATGGCGTGGACCGGGTGGAGGAAGGGTACAAGGCGTCGCGGGGCGGCCCCAAGGGGACCTTCGCGGCCTTCTCTCGCAATTGCCTGCTGGCGCGGCGGCTGGTGGAGCGCGGGGTGCGCTTCATCAACATCTACCACGCGAGCTGGGATCACCACAGCGACCTGGACAATGAAATGAAGTTCACCACCGACATGTGCGACCGGCCTATCGGCGCGCTGATCAAGGATCTGAAGCAGCGCGGCCTCCTGGAAGACACGCTGGTGGTCTTTGGTTCCGAGTTCGGCCGCACGCCGCTCGGCGAGAACCGGGCGGGTTTCCGCGAAGCGAACACGGGTCGGGACCACCACCCCATGGCCTTCACGATCTGGATGGCGGGTGGCGGGACCAAGGGCGGGCGGATCATCGGCGAGACCGACGACATCGGCTGGAATATCGTGAAGGATCCGGTGCATATCAACGATCTGCACGCGACGCTGCTGCATTTGTTCGGATTGAATCATCTGGACCTGACTTATCGCTACAGCGGGCGGGATTTCCGGCTGACGGATGTGGCGGGCGAGCTGGTGCCCGCGATCTATACCTGAAACCTATCTGTGAAGATCGGACTGATCGGACGGATTAGACTGATCGGAAAAGGTGACGGCCCGAGTTTGACCTCGGGCCCGGAAGGGTTTATGCTCACCCGACCATGCCCGGGCCTTGTTCCCCTGGCGTCCCGGCGCGCCGTGAAACCTGAACCGCGTCCGCGGAGTCTGTGGAAGAGGGCCTGCCTAACTTCAAACCGCGGCTATTCAAGCCCTGAACGCCGCACCGGAGAATTCCTACATGAGCAAGCATTCCATGACGCGGCGCGCTTTTCTGGCGGCCACGACGACCACGGCGGTGACGGTATTGGCGGCGCCGAACGACGCCCAGGTGGTTCCGGGCAAGAAATCCCCGAACGAGAAATTGAACATTGCGGCGATCGGCGCGGGCGGCAAGGGCTTCAGCGACCTCATGTCCTGCAACAAGCTGGGCGAGAACATCGTTGCTCTGTGCGATGTGGACTGGAAGGAAGCGGGCGAGGCGTTCTACAAGCTGCCGAACGCGAAGCAGTTCAAAGACTACCGTGAGATGCTCGAAAAGATGCCGGAAATCGACGCCTGTACGGTGTCCACGCCGGACCACACCCACGCGCCCGCGGCCTACATGGCCATGAAGCTGGGCAAGCACGTGTACGTGCAGAAGCCCCTGACGCACACCGTGGCCGAGGCGCGTCTGCTGACGAATACGGCCCGCGAGATGAAAGTGGCCACGCAGATGGGCAACCAGGGCCACTGCGGCAATGGCGTTCGCGATATGTGCGAAATGCTCTGGTCCGGCGCGATCGGCCAGGTGAAAGAAGCCCACGTGTGGACGAACCGCCCCGTTTGGCCCCAGGGCATCGCCAAGCCCCTGGACGAAATGCCCATCCCCGACACCATGGCCTGGGACCTGTGGATCGGCACCGCGCCCATGCGCCCCTACAATGACAAATATGCACCTTTCAACTGGCGCGGCTGGTGGGATTTCGGTTCCGGCGCGCTGGGCGACATGGCCTGCCACATCATGGACCCCGCCTTCTGGGCGTTGAAACTGGTGGAATCTTCCGACTACACGGTGGAGCTCGTGGCCCAGTCCGGTAAGAACGACCAGACCGCGCCGCTGGCCTCCATCGTGAAGTACAGTTTCCCCGCGCGCGGCGACATGGCGCCCGTGGACGTGTTCTGGTATGACGGCATGCTTATTCCCAAGCGGCCCGAGGGCGTTCCCGCGAACCAGAAGCTGGGCGATGGCGACAACGGCTGCTTCTTCGTGGGCGAGAGCGGCATCCTCACGGCGGGTGAATACGGCGGCGAAGCGCGCCTCCTGCCCGACGAGAAAATGGCGGACTATAAGAAGCCCGAGCAGACCATCAAGCGCATCACGGATGAAAATCCCTACCTCAACTGGATCGAAGCCTGCAAGGGCGGTGAGCCGGCGGCCTCGAACTTCGACTACTCCGGTCCCTTCACCGAGATGGTGGCCTTCGGCAACCTGGCGGTGCGCACGGAGCAGAAAATGCACTGGGACAACAAGGCCGGCGCGGTCACCAACGTGCCGAATCCCAAGGAATTCGTGAGCAAGGAATACCGCAAGGGCTGGGAACTTCCCTGCTGATGTCGAATATGACTTGAGTGATAGCGAAGGCCCCGCAGACGATGTCTGCGGGGCCTTTCGCTTGTTGTGGTGACCGGCGGATGGGGAGCGCGCTCTGTGTCAGTATAATCGGACGGATTGGACGGATCGGACCGATCAGAACGACCCCTTCAAGCGATCCGGCGTGGAGATGAAAATACCATCCTTGCCGACCCGATAGCTTAGATTAAGCATGCGCGTCATTACGAAGAGCGTTTCCGCCATGGAGGCATCCTTTAAGTTGATGTAGTCCAATCTTCCGTCCGTCGCGAACTGCGACGGATCGGGAGGCGCGCTATCCCCCGTTTTCGTTTCCGGCATGATCACCGCCGTGTCCAGGCTTATGTTCACTTTGAAAGCCGTTTGCACGAATCCCACAAGCTCGGTAACGTGAATGTCCTCGAACTCGATGTTTACCGGCGACGAGAGGGTCGTGAATACCTCTCCCTCTTTGAAGGGGGCCGACGGCAGCGGTACGGTCATGTCTTCCGTGAGTTGGGCGGACGAGCTTATCCAGACGGCGTTGCCCCGAATCCTCCATATCAGGTTGAGGGGCGATGTGATGGTGGTGAGTATCTCTTCGAGTGTCTTGTCTTTCTGGTCGATAGCGCGGATATGACCGTCGGTCAAATACGCTCGCGGCAGCCGTACAAACTGCACGGGGGCTGGCGGCGGACCAGGTACTGAAGCGCCCGACCGAAGGCCCGGTTGGAATCCTGGTGGGAGTCCCGGTTGGAGACCCGGCGGTGCTCCTACCGCCTCGTTTTCTACATGCTCTTCAAGCTCCGGAGCGACAACCCGTTGATCCAGGACCAGATTGATCTCGAAAGAGTCTTGCAGGAACTCTGCGACATCTTTAATGTGGATTTCCTCAAACTCGATGTCCGCTTTGGCTTGCAGGGCCTCTCGGAGGGTCTCGGAAGGCGTGAGGTCGAGTTTCCACCCCTGCTCCTCCTCCGCAATACTGGACGGGGTCTCGGTCGTCACGTCCGTGTTTTCGACAGTCGCCTCCACCGGTAGGGGCGATTCGACAACGACTGCAGGTACTTCGGGGGGGGCGGTCGGCTCCGGCGTCACCGCGGCGGCGACCACGGTGGGTTCAACGTTGTTTTCCGGGGGCTTGGTATTCCGGGTGGCCGCCCAGGCCCCCGCGAGCACGACGCCCGCCAGCAGCAACGGCGCTGCGGCGAATTTTGCGCCCGCCGTCGCAGACAGGAGCGTGGGCGCGGAGCGCACGGCCAGGGCGCGCTTGCCCAGTTCGGCCAGCAGTGCGGGTGGCGCGGCCACGGCCTCCATGCCTTCTAGCCCGGTTGAGAGTGCGGCCATGGAGAGTACCACGCCGCGCTTCACGAGATTCTCTCGGACCACGCCGATGCCTTTCTCAATGCGCGACCGGACCGTCGAGCGGGATAGGGCGAGTTCCTCCGCGATGGCTTCGTGGGTGTTTCCTTCCAGGAAGCGCAGGATGATCGGCACACGGAGTTCGTCGGGGAGGGCGGCGATGGCCTCGTCCACATACTCGCGCGTATCGTCCCAACTCACTTCCGCGGCCGTGTCCAGCGACGCGGCATAGTGTTTCTCCCGTTCGGCCCGGCGTCCTTCGGACTTGACGCGATCCAATGCGCGTCGGGTGGCCACGGTGTGCAGCCAGGCGCCGATACACTGAATGCCGCGCGGCCCTTTCATCAGTTCCAAGAAACACTCCTGGGCCACCTCTTCCGCGATGCCGGGATTTCTGACCACGCGGAGGCAGGCCCCGTAGACCATGGAAGCATGGCGCGAAATCAATTCCGCGAAGGCGTCGGCGTCGCTTTGTGCGCGCCACTTGTCGAGTAACACTGCGTCGGGTTGGGGCATGGGGTGTATCTCCGCTTTTTTGCCGCTGGGTGGTTTCTACAGTATATGTCGACGCGGCGGCAAGAAATGGAGGAACATTTGAGAGAATCCGTTCGTGGGGTCGAGAACTTACCCCCCCTACCCCCCCGCAAGCGGGGGGAATCCGAATATTCAAAGTGAACCTCTTGGTCCCCCCCCGCAAGCGGGGGGAATCCGAATCTTCAAAGTGAACCTCTTGGTCCCCCCCGCTTGCGGCGGGGGAGGGGGGGTAGAACTCGGGCGCGATTCTCATCCCCTATGGTGATGCGAAGCCTCATGAATGACTGCACCTGCGGGTGAAACTTGTGCCGGGGCGGGCGGTGTCCATTAGAGTATGTGTCTCGACCATTCAGAGGAGGATTTCATGATGTCCCAGAACGATCTCACCCGCCGGGCCTTTCTGGCCGCCACGACGACCACCGCCATCCTGGCGACGACGCGGATTCGCGCGAATGATGCCCAGGTGATTCCGCGCAAACTTTCCCCGAACGAGAAGCTCAATGTGGCGGGTGTGGGTGTGGGTGGCCAGGGGCTGACCGACATCATGAACTGCCGCAAGGAAAATGTGGTGGCGCTGTGCGATGTGGACTGGGAGCGGGCGGGGGAGGCGTTCTACAAGCTGCCGGATGCGAAGCAGTACAAAGACTATCGCAAGATGCTGGAGGCGATGCCGGAGATCGATGCGGTGACGGTGTCCACGCCGGATTTCATGCATGCAACGGTGGCCTACGCGGCGATGACACTGGGCAAGCATGTGTATGTGCAGAAGCCGCTGGCGCATACGCCGAAGGAAGCGCGGCTGCTCACGCGGACGGCGGCGGCGACGGGCGTGGCGACGCAAATGGGGAATCAGGGCCACTCGGGGAGCGGCGCGCGGGAATTTTGCGAGATTTTCTGGTCGGGCGCGATTGGTGAGGTGCGCGAGGCCCACGCGTGGACGGATCGTCCGGGTGATCGCTGGCACCGAGACCCTGCGGGCATTAATGCGGGTCAGCCTGTTCCGGAAAAAATGGACTGGGAACTCTGGCAGGGCAACGGCGCGCGCCGTCCCTACAGCGATATTCTCCATCCGAACAAGTGGCGGGTGTGGTGGGACTATGGCTGCGGCGCGCTGGGCGATATGGCGTGCCACATCATGGACCCGGCCTACTGGGCCTTGAAGCTGGGTGAGGCAACCCACTTCAGCGTGGAGGTGGTCGAGGCCGAAGGACAGAACGAGGTGCAGGTGCCTACGGGATCGGTCATCAAATACAGCTTTCCAGAGCGGTCTGGCCTTCCGCCGGTGGATTTCTATTGGCACGATGGCGACAACAGGCCCGCGCGCCCCGAGGGCATCCCGGATTCGGAGATGCTGGGAGACAAGGACGGCGGGTCCTTCCTCATCGGAAGCAGCGGCCTGCTCGGCACGGGGACCTACGGCATGACCACAAAGCTGCTGCCCGAGGCCCGGATGGCGGGCTATACCCTTCCGCCGGAGACGATACCCCGCGTGAAAGGGTCCCACTACCGGAACTGGCTCGAAGCCTGTAAGGGCGGTGCGCCGGCGTGCTCCAATTTCAGCTATGCGGGCCCCTTCGCGGAGATGGTGCTGGTGGGGAATATCGCCCTGCGCACGGGGAGCAAGGTGGAGTATGATTTCGTGAACGGTACGGTGAAAGACAACCCGGCAGCCTCGGCGCTGCTGACGAGAAGCTACCAGCCAGGGTGGGAGTTGACCTTTGACGGTTGAAGTTATCGGACGGATAGGACGGATACGACTGATTTTCACGGGCCTATCGGCTCCAGCCTGAAGCCTGAAACCTACAGCCTTCCATTTCCTATTTCATCCTTCCATTCGTTACCATAGTACGATTTAATTTTTCGGGCCGGGGAGCGCCCCTACCCTAATCGATAGTCTGAGAGGAAATGGAACAATGAGTGACTCACGGCTTTCCCGGCGCGCATTTCTTGCCGCCACCACGACCACGGCCGCCCTGGCGATGAGCGATTACGCCTCGGCCAAACCCAACACGGCCCGGGTCGTCCCCAAGAAGTTTTCGCCCAACGACAAGCTGAACATCGCGGCGATCGGTTCGGGCGGCAAGGGCCTGAGCGACATCATGGGCTGCCATGCGCTGGGCGAGAACATCGTGGCGCTGTGCGATGTGGACTGGGAGCGCGCGGGCGAGGCGTTCTACAAGCTGCCGAATGCGAAGCAGCATAAAGATTTCCGGAAGATGCTGGAGGAGATGCCGGAGATTGACGCGGTGACGATCTCCACGCCGGACCACACCCACGCGCCGGCGGCCTACCTGGCCATGAACCTCGGCAAGCACGTCTACGTGCAGAAGCCCCTGACGCACACGGTGGCGGAAGCGCGCCTGCTGACCAACGTGGCGAAGGAAACGGGCGTCATCACGCAGATGGGCAACCAGGGCAACTCGGGCAACGGCGTGCGCGAACTGTGCGAGATGGTCTGGTCGGGTGCCATTGGCGATGTGACCAAGGTCCACACCTGGAGCAACCGCCCGATCTGGCCCCAGGGTATTGCCGCACCGCTGCCGGGCGAGCCCGTGCCCGCCACGATGGACTGGGACCTGTGGATCGGCCCGGCGCCGACGCGCGCCTACAACGCCAAGTACGCGCCCTTCAACTGGCGCGGCTGGTGGGACTTCGGCTGCGGCGCCCTGGGCGACATGGCCTGTCACATCATGGATCCCTGCTACCGCGCGCTTAAGCTGAACGAAGCCGAGTATTTCACCGTGGAATCCATCCAGGACGGCATGACGGATCAATGCCCGCCCCTGTCTTCGGTGGTGAAGTACAGCTTCCCCGCGCGCGCGGGCATGCCGCCGGTGGAGATTCTCTGGTACGACGGCAAGATCATGCCGCCGCGCCCGGAAGGCATCAAGGACGACGTGAAGCTGGGCGACGGCAGCAATGGCTCCACGTTCTACGGCACCAGCGGCATCATGACGACGGGCACCTACGGCGGCGAGTCGCGCCTTATTCCAGACGACAAGATGGCGGCGTACACCAAGCCCGAAGCCACCATTCCCCGTGTGGAGAATGAGGATCACTACAAGAATTGGATCGACGGCATCAAGGGCGGTCCGAAGCCCGGATCGAGCTTCGACTACTCCGGCCCCTTCACGGAAATGGTCGTCTTCGGCAATCTGTCCATCCGCACCGGCAAGAAGCTGCACTGGGACAACATCAAGGGCAAAGTCACCAACGACAAGAAAGCGGCGGAGCTCATCAGCAAGGAATACCGCAAGGGCTGGGAACTGCCCTGCTGATCCTTTGAATTAAGTTAAGAAAATGAGGCCCCCGGCGTGGATGCGCCGGGGGCTTCTTGATCTCGAGCAAGTTGAGACACGCGGAAAGGGGAAGGGCCACCAAGTCGTGCCACGCGATTCCGCCGGAGGCGGATTCGTGTGCGTTGAGGGAAGAGGTCTGGCACAATTTGTGGGAACGGGGCGAAAGCCTTTTGTACGGGCGAACAAGGGCAGGGCAGAGGGTATTGGAATGCCCCGCGTCAACGAGGCTCAGGGCACACGAATCCGCCTCCGGCGGAATCGCGTGGCACGTCTGCGGGAGCCTTTATCATCGCGGCCAATTCCTCCGGCGTAGGCCAATCTTTTAGCGCACGAGTTTTTCCGCTGCGGACATCCCGCGTCCAGATGCCGCTGCGGGGATCGGACTCCGAAACGATAGGCCGACCATTGCTCGCGAAGAGCAGGGGGATGGGGTGTCCCGTGGCGGTATCCTCCGCGACGGTTTCGTCGGCGAGGGCCTGATAGACCATGCCGTAGCGCGCGGCTTCGTCCAGGGCGGCGCGGAGATCGGTGTTGCTCCGCTTGGCCTCGATGACGGCGGCGGCGCGCAGTCCGCAATAGAGGATGTAGTCGGCGGGGCCCGCGGGGGTGGGGACCGCCGCGATGGCCATGTTGCGGTCCGCCTCGGGCCGTGCGCCGTGGGCCCGGGTGCGGACGATGGTGTCGGCCTCCCAGCCCTTCGCGCGGAGGTCCGCGTCGATACGTTCACGGGCTTCGGCCTCCGAGAGATCGAAAGCCTGTGCGGCGCTTCGGGCCTGGTGCTGGCGCGCGGCGCGCTCTTCGTGGCTGGCGGAGTGTGCTTCGGCGCGGAGCCGGGCCACGGCGGCCTCGTGCCTGCGGAACATGGCCTCCTGATCGGTCTCCGACTCGCGCGCGAGGGCCAGGGCGGCTTCCAGGTCCGCGTAGAGCTCCGCCGCCTTCGCTTCCGCCGCCGCGCGCTTGCGCTCGGCCACCTCCAGAGCCTCTTCCGATTCGTCGGCCTCGCGCTCCGCATCCCAACGGGCCTTGCGCAGGCGCTCCAACTCTTCCTTCACTTCGGGGGCCACACCGTCCGGCGCGGGCGGCAGAAGAAAGGGTTTCGGCTTGAAGGCCGGATCGCGAAAGGCCCGATGAAACCACACCGCGAGGCGGTGGGCCAGTTTCAACTGCGAAACCGCATCCTGGCGCGTGCCACCGCCCTCGTGCGCCGCTTCGTTGCCCGCCTTGCGCAGGCCGTGGAAGATGTCCGCCATTTCCTGCGTGATGATATCCTCGCGCTTGAGGCGACGGAGGATGTCGCTGAAATCATCTTCCGGGAGGAGGCGCATGCCGTCGTAGGCCGCCGCATCCTCCGCCAGCGCCTCGGCGAGCTGGCGCAATTTGATTAAGGTCGTGTTCGGGTCGTCGAGGACATAGCGCTCGGCCCGCGCCGCGTATTCGAGAAGCTGGGGATCGTGATCGGCGAGAAAATTGAAGTTGGGCGATTTCAAGGCAGGTGCGGTCATGGCGGCTCTCTTTCGGTAGGGGTAGTTATACCGCAAGAGCGATGGCGGGATGCAAGGGGGAAGGACGAACAAGAGCACCGCGTCTGCGAAGGTGACCCATGAAAAAAGAAAGCCGCGGACGTGTCCGTCCGCGGCTTGGTGTCGATGGAGTCTATCGATGCAGGAGGATTGAGATATTGTTCGCCCCGCCGTTGCCGGCGGCGATGTCGGGCAGGCCGTCTTCGTTGAAATCGCCCACGGCGAGGCCGGTTGTGAAGGGGTCGGTCAGGTCGTAGCTGCTTGCGCCGGAGAAGAATCCGGTGCCGTCGCCGACGATGACGCCGACGGATTCGATGCCGGGTTCTTCGCCGAACAGGATGTCCGGTGCGCCGTCCAGGGTCACATCCGCGATGTGCAGGCGGTAGTAGCTGGCGTCGTAGGGCCGATTGGGTATCTCAAACGAGACGGCGTTCTGGAAGGTGCCATCGCCGCGACCGAGACTGACGTAGATGGTGCTGTCGTTGAAGTTGGAGCCCACTACATCAAGATCACCGTCGCCATTCAGATCGCCCACGGCAATAGCGAGCTGTCCGCTGCCTGCCGGGGAGGGCGATTGGAATGAACCGTCGCCGTTGCCGAGGTAGATCCGCGGCCCGCCCCCGAACTCGGTGGTGACGAGGTCTGGGTTGTTGTCCTGGTTGATATTGGCTACTTTCACAACCTGCGGCGAACTTCCGCCCGAAACATCGAAGGGATTCTGGAAGGTTCCGTCTCCGATGCCGAGGAGGATGGTGACCCCGTTGCTCGGCGAGGGCACCGCGGCCACGTCTGTCGCGCCGTCGCGATCAAAATCGCCGAGGGCCACGCTCGCGACGCGGCTTCCCGATTCAATGAACGTGGGAGACTGGAAGGAACCTTCGCCGCTGCCGAGCATGATGCCGACCCGGCCGGGTGTCGCATGGGCGGAGACAATATCGGGCAGGTTGTCGCTGTTAACCCGGCCGAGGACCAAGTCATTGAATCCGGTGGCCAGGGGCGAGGCGATGGGTGCGGCGAAGGTTGCGTCGCCATTGCCTGGAAACACCAGCACCTGTCCGTCGGTGGTGCGAACGGTGACCAGGTCCAGGTGATCGTCACCATCCATGTGGGTTGCATTGAGAGAGCGGTTGCCGAAATCGCCGGTGGGTACGACGAGCTGGGTGTCAAAGATGCCATCGCCCAGTCCGCGCAGTACGACGATATCGCCGTAGCCCGAACCGGTGAGCGGCAACAGATCGACGATTGAATCGCCGTCCGCGTCAAGATTTGTGATGCATCGGGTAAATCGCGAGGAGCCCACGATTCGTATTTCGGGGAACGCGCCGTCGCCGTCGTTGAAGAACAAGTTGATGTTACCGGAATTGAGGATGCTGTTCGCGGTGGCCAGATCGATGCTGCCATCGCCGTCAAAATCCCCGGCGGAAACGCAGCGCGCGCTCCCCGTTATCGGGTAAGTCACCTGGGGGCTGAAGGTGCCGTCGGCGGCGCCGAGCAAGACGCCCAGGGGGGCTTCCTGTCCGGAGAAGGCCACATCGAGAACGTCGTCGCCATTCAAGTCGGCCAGTACGAGATGGTCAGGAGCGAAGACGGCATCGTAGCTGACGGGATCCTGGAACGTTGCGTCTCCGTTGCCCAGGCGCATCTCGAATTTGGATAGCCCGCGGTTCAGCACGTACAGATCGAGGTTGTCGTCGCCATTGGCCTTTGCCAGGCCGAGATCCAGGATATTGTTACCCGTGATCTGGAGCGCGGTTGGCTCCTGAAGCGTCCCGTCGCCGTTTCCTAGGAAGAAGTTGATAACGCCGGAATTGCTGCTGCTGGCGACGACGTCGAGCACGTCGTCGTTGTTGATGTCGCCAATGGCCACGTCGCCGGTTCCTTCGACCGAGGCGTTGAAACCCACGAGCTCATCGAAGGTGCCATCGCCATTGCCCAGCGCGATGAAAACGCTGTCATCGATGAATCCGGCAAATATGGCGTCGAGGTTGGAATCGTTGTTCATGTCGGCGAGGGTCACGTCTGCGGGCAGTTCCCCCACGCTGACGGAGTTCGGGGCGCTGAAAGTGCCATCGCTCCGGTTCAACAGCGAGACGAGGCGGGCGTCTACGACGAAATTCACCGAGTCGCTGGTTACCACGACAAGATCCGGCAGCCCGTCGCCATTGATGTCGCCGGTAGCGACATCCTGGACGGTGCCTTCGAAGGGGAAGCGCGCGCCGGGATAGAGCAGGGCGATGGTTTCCGTGATGGTTATGGCGCCGGCATTGGTGACGCCGTCGGGCACGATGGTCAGTCCCGTGACCTGGCCGGATAGGGTGGTTTCCCCCTCGGTGAGGCGGGCCGTAACGTCGAGGAGCGGCAGGCCGCCGGAGGGCACATTGCCCTCCACCACGAAGGAGAACGCGCCGCTGGCATTGGTGAGTCCCTGACCGCCGAGGCTGGTAAAGACGGCGGCACCCTCCACGGGGGATTCGTCATCGCGTTGCACGGTGCCACTGACGGTGGTGGAGAAAAGGACCACCCGGGGCGCGAGGATGCCCGCGTCGGTGATTCCATCCGCCACGACGGGAACCAGGCCGGAGTCGAGTTCATCGTCACCTACCGTGGTGACGAGCGTGACGAAGTTGGTTGTCGAGGGCAATGTGAGGACCAGGGTGAAGAAGCCGTTGGCGTCGGTGGTGGCCGAACCGCCAAAGGCCGTTGTGGTGACGACGACTCCGGCCACGGGGTTGCCATCGGCGTCGCGCACGAAGCCCTCAACGGTGGTGGAGATGGTATCCGACGCAATGGTGACGCGTTTCGCGGAGGTGACGCCCTGATTGGTTGCGGTGACGACGGCGACGCCGTTTTGCAGTGCCGTGAGAACGCCTGCTTCATCCACGGTGATGAAATCCGTGCTGCTTACGCGGTAGGTGGTTCCCGCAGCCACGGGGGTCACGTCGTTTTCGGTGTCGTCAAACTGGATGGCCGTTGCGGTCAGTTGGGTGGTGGCTTCGGGTTGCAGGACCGAGGCGACGGCGTCCAGATCGAGTTTTTTCGGGAAGAGGGGCGGCGTGTCGGACAGGGAGAAGCTGTTTACGATGGCGACGCCATTGTTCACCACGCGGAAGCTTCCGCTGGTCGCATACTTCATCTGACCGTCGATGTTGGCCACGCCCACCACGCTGATCACGTCGTCGGCAATGAAATCGGGCCGCGAGCCGGGGCCCGCGGTACCAAATTGATCGGGTGCGGTTATATTGGGGATAACGAAGAGGCCGTCGTCGTCGACGCGGAAGGCCTGGCCATTGGCGAAGAGGGTGTAGCGGCTGTCCAGCAGCACCGGGGGCTCTTCCCCCTGCTTGGGCGGTGTCGGCAGATCGAGGGCATCGATCACTTCCTGACGGACACGGTCCTGGAAGAGGGCACTCTCGATGATCGACTTGTGATCGGTTCCCGGCACTTCGATCACGCTATCGCCCTCGACGCGAAAGCCGCGCAGGCACTCGATATCGCCGAAGTTGTCCACGCCAATGTTGGAACAGTTTGCCCGTTCAACATCGGTCAGCCCGTCGGGGGTGACAAAGTTAATGACGCCGCCGACGCCGGGCAGCACCTGATCGCGCTGATAGAAGGGCACACCGGGGAAATCCTCCAGCACCAGTTCGCGGCTGATGCCATCGGCGATGATGGCGACATCCGGGTTGAGGTCGCCGGCGAGGCGAACCGTGTCACCGCCCAGGCTGTGGCCCACGAGGATGAGGAAGGGGCGCGGGCATTCGGCGGAGCCCGGGACGTTCTCCCGGGCTTCTTCCGTGAGGCGATCGAGCCACTGGTTCACGGCGAAGAGTTGCGACGCGGCGGAGTTGGCGGAGGGAAACACTTTTGCCGTCACGCGGTAGGGCTCAATCTCCCGGAGGCTGTTCGCCAGGGGACCAAACGCGGCGGAGAAGTCACCCGCGCTCCATTCCTCGGGACACAAACCCGGAAAGGCCTGGGGACACCTCGGGCTTCCTTCGAGGAAGGCCACGGCGACCTCAAAACAGTTGCGCACGACACCGGTGACGGCGTAGGGCGGGCAATTGCCGCCCCAGCCGGCCACGTAGAGGCCGGAGCCGGGATCGGAAACAATTTCGCTCGCGTCGTCGCTCACCCGTCCCGAGGCCGCGATTTCAAAAGCGTTGGTGCCATGTTCGAAGCTGAGGAAGTAGGCCGCGGCCCCGGCGGGCAGGCCGGACATGTTGGGGTAGGTAATCTCCACGGGCGGGTCGAAGCGGGCTTGGGAGGGTTGCAGTGTCCAGGCGAACTGCGTCGCCACGCCGCCGGGCAGGGCCATGGGCACGTCGTCGTAGTGCACCTGGGTGAGGGACAGGGTGGCGGGATTCGACGGCGAAGGAATGGTACCGTCGGAGTTCGTCATGGAACCCGCCTTCACCACCATTTTCAATCCTTCAACACCCGCGACGCGCAGCTCCACGTCCTGGGTGCCGTCATACAGCACTTCGTTCGCGGGGTCAAGCTGGGGCAGATAGACCGGTCGCGGCAGGGTGTTCGCGGCGTTGGCGATGATGGTCGTCTCAAAGGGCAGCCGGGGGAAGCCACCGCCGGTGATGGGTTCTCCGCCCAGGGTTGTGGCGGTGCGCCCGTCGAAGCGACCTCGGGCGGGGCCATCGGGAATGCCGGTGAATAGAAAGCGACCCTCTTCATCGGTGATGGCCGGTTCCAGGAAGACGCCATTGACGGAGATGTCCACCTCCACACCACCCACGGGCGAGTTTGCATTGTCGAGCACAACCCCGGAGAAGGTGGTGGGCTGGCCCTCGGTGCGCTGAACCCCTTCAATCGTGAAGGTGGCGGGCAGGCCGGTGTTCCCTTCAAAATTCGCCTCGATGATGTTCTTTCCGGGCGTCTCTCCCGCAGTGAAGTAGGTCCGTGCGTTTCCGGTGATATCCGTATCGATGGTGATCTCCGGGTTCCCGTCCGGTTCGAATCCGCCATCGCCGGAAACGACCCGAAAGGTAACCGGGACGCCCCCCACGGAGTTGCCGCCGTCGCTCACCCACGCAATCAGACGCTCCGGCGCCGGGGCTCCTGTTTCCGCGCGCTGGTCGTTGCCCATCATGATGTTGATCTGGGCGGGCGGCCCGGCCAGGGCCGAAGCGCAGAAGAACGTGGTCCCCGCGATATCTTCGCTGGTGACGCTGATCCGGTTGTTGCCCTGGCCCGCGTCGGAGCCCAGCGTCCAGAAGACCGTGGCGAGGCCCTCGCTATCGGTCCGCGTCTGGAGGCGCATCGCGCGCTCTTCCGCACCCGACACCGTGGCGAGGCGCCCGTCGCTTCGGGTGACGTGGAAGTTCACGGTTTTCCCGACGAAGGGCGAGCCGTCTTCGTTCGCCACCTTCACAACGACCGGGTTTGCGAGTTCGGTGCGAATTTCTCCGCTCTGGTCATTGCCGGACACGACGGTCAAGCGCGGGCCCGTCGCGGCCACGCGGGTAACGGTCACCGTGGCGGTCGTGCTGTTGCCGGCCGCGTCGACGCCCGTGGCGGTGATCACGTTGGCGCCCAGGGCGAGGGGCACCGCCTGGCGCTCAAAGGAGCCATTGGTGCCGATGCCGGGGAACACCTCGGCCGCGCCGCCGTTGACCTGGACTTCGAGGCCCAGGAAGCCGCTGAGCACATCGCTGATGCGTCCAGCGACCTGAATGGATTCGTTGGTGAGTTCCAGGCCGTCCTCGGGGAAATCGATGGCCACCATGGGCGCCTGCGCGTCCTGGGTAATCTCGACCGGGGCCGGTGCGCTGCGGAGGCCAAGCGCGTTTTCCGCGATGACCGAGAGTCGATTGCGCTGGCCGGCCAGAAGCGTAACTTCCACGGAGAAGGCGCCGGAGGCATCCGCAGTCGTCGTGAAGGTCATGTTCGTGGACACGATAACGTGAATGGTCGCGTTGGGATCGGCCGTTCCGGAAATGGTCGCGGCGCTTCCGGTCAGGGGCGTCTGGGGGAACACCAGGTTGGCCGGCGTGCTGGGCGGCGCATCGGGATCCCGAACCTCGATCAAGTTCGACTGCGTGGCGGTGTCGGTTTCCTCGCCCAGCGTGACCGTCAGCGAGACGGTGTAGACACCAATGCCTTCGTAGGTATGGGAGGGGGACTGGCTTGTGCTTGTGCTGCCGTCGCCGAAGTCCCACAGCCAGCTTTCCGGGGCGCCGCCGCCGGAGGTCGTGGAGGTGTCGGTAAATTGAACCACCAGCGGCGCGGGCCCGGTTTCCGGGGACGCGGTAAATGCCGCACTCGGAACATCGGGCTCCGGCGGTGTACATGCGGTGGAGAGCAGGCCGAGGCCGGTCACAAACGTTGTGGCGAGGAAGAGCGGCAGACTGTAGCGGGACTTTATCATGATGATCTCCATTGGTGTCGAAGCTCAATGATACAGCAAGTCCCAATTTCTGTGAAGGGGGGATTGCCCGGGATAGGCGCAGGGCCGCATGCCGGGTTTATTCCGCATTGTGCGGTAGCGTTTCTAAGAAATTCGTAGTATTGCGACCAAAGAAAAGGCCGGTGCGTGGCGCACCGGCCGATGAAGATTGTGAATGTCGGCTCTGCTTATGCCGGGGGTGCTGTCAGCAGCTCCAACGTGTAACCATAATCGAAGGTCTCGCTGGTCTTCAGTTCTTTTGTTTTCGTGTACATTTCCAGATTGATCTGGGAGCGGTTTGGGCGCCAGAAGAGGTCGAGGCGTTCGATTTCGTTGCGATCGAAAGTCTGAACGACGCCGAAGTTCAGCTCGCTGTTATAGAAGGCGAATTTGTTGCCGGTGGCCTTGCGCAGGGTCTCTTCGTTGGGGCCTCCGCCGAATTTGTCGTCTTCCACGAGGGCCTTCCAGCCGTCGTGCTCGACGTAGCCGGTGACGGCCTTTTCGTTGGCCGCGGTGGTGTTGGAGTCGTACTCGGGGTGGATCCAGATCTGATAGTTCTGCGGCTCCGCGCCGAGGTGGGTGAGGGTCGTGTGGAAGCGGACCCGTGCGGGGTTGGCGGGATCGAAATCGATGCGGCGCACGATGGTGACACGCCCGTCGAGCGTGCCGGTCAGGGTGACGCCGTTGTCGGTGGCTTCCGCGTTGAACTTGAGGAGGTCTTTGTCGGTGAAACCGGCGACGCCCCATTCTTCCATGGCGCGGTGGCGGTTGAACATGCGCCCGCGCGGAAACACGACATCGCGACCGGTGGGCTTGTAGACCATTGAGGCGAGCTTGCCGTTTTGCTCGGGGAGCACGGTGACCTGCCAGGTGTCATTCTCAAATCGCACGGCAGGGAAGCCCGCGCTCAGGCCCTGGAGGCTGGTGTAAAGGTCTTCGGCGGTCTGAAGTTCCCGGGCCATGGTCAGCCCGGCTTTTCGGCCGAGGGCAATGTAGGTCTCGATGGCATTCTCGTATCCTTCGGGCAGGGCGATATGGCAGCGGCCGTTTTCATAGCGCGTGCCGCTGCTGCTTTCGATGAGGGCCTTCCAGGCGCAGAGGCTGGCCTTCTCCACGCGGGCGCGGGTGGCGTCGTCGGGAGCGAGGGCCAGGGCCATCTGAAACCAGCCAATGGCCTTGATGGAGAAGTCGCGGTTAAGGCCGACTTCCACGGCGGTGGGGAAGCAGTCCGGGTGCATGCCTGAGGATTCGGCGTTGTCGTGGAGGGCGGTGAGGTATTCGAGGATCGGTTTGGCGGCGGGTCCGTAGTGAAGCTTGCAGAACTCCTCCACCAGCGCCCAGCCTTCCTGATCGGGATTCCACATGAGTTGGCTGATGACGTAGTTGCGGAGATCGCTGAACTCGGCGCTCAGGCAGTTGCCGGCGGCTTGCATGAAAAGGCCGTGGACGTTGTTGTTGAGGAAGTAATTGACGTTGGGTCCGATCACGCGGAGGTTGGGGAAGGGCAGGTCGTAGCTGGCGAAATTGGTGTTGTAATTCCAGACCCAGATATCGTCGCTGATGGCTTTCCAGTTCGCGAGGTCGTCACAGAACTCACGATTCTTCTCGCACTTTGGATCGTTGATGGGGTGGAGGGTACAGCACTCGATGCTGCAGAGCTGGATCTGGACATTGTGTCGCGGACGGATGGTTTTTGGGGCCTTGCGCGTGTGCCAGTAGGCGAGGGTGCCGATCTTTGTGTTGGGGAACTTGGGCTCGATGCGTTCCGCCACGGCGTTGACGAAGGCGAGGTAGGTGCCCATGGGCGTGCCTTCGCGCTGGTTGATCGCCTCGCAGTTCTCACAGCGGCAGTAGGCGTCGTTGTCGTTCTGGCTGACGCTGATATTGCGCAACTGGGGGTTCTTTTCCAAATCGGCCAGGACGGAGGCCGTCACGACATCGAGCACGGCGGGGTTGGTAAGGCAGAGCTCGGGGCCGCCGCCGTGCATTTCCAGCTTGCGTTCGCCGCCGACGAGGGCGAAATACTCGGGGTGTTCCTTACCGAATTTTTCCGCGGGGCAATGGTGGTAAAAGGAGTGGCTGATGAGATTCTGGGGTGTGACGCCGCCGAACTTTTCGTCGGTCGCCACGGTGTTGACGCGCATGCGGGTTGCAAACGCGGGGTTGGTGTTGTTTTCGCCGTAGTAGCTCCAGCGAAAGGAGAAGGGTGGGGCATAGCGGTATTCGCCATTCTTCAGATCGCGGGTGGCGGCATCTTCCGGGAACCAGGTGTGGTCCGTGGTGAGAAAGCGGGCGCCGACGTAGCGCTCGAAGAACTCGTAGACGCCGTAAAGGGTGCCACGCGGCTGGCCGCCGGTGATGACGAGGGCGTTCGGCGCCACGCGGATCAGGAGGCCCTCCTCGCCCAGGTCATTGTTGCTCACGCCCGCCTGGTTGGCCATGCCGGGGCCGATCACGATGTAGTTTTTGCCGGTCTCGCCAACATTGCTGATGGGGAGGGTGACGCCGCTGCAGGCTTGCCACAGGGACTGAAATTCCTGGGCGGCGAATTGCTCGCTGGGGATGGCGTCGGGCGCGACGAGGATGCTCCACTGGGAGAGATCCTTTGCGGGGAGTGCGAAGGCGGCAAAAGACGCGGCCAGCGCGATGCAGATGCTTAGCAGGCGGGTGGTGGTGAACATGGAAAATGGGCTCCTGTTGGATGGTTACCCCCGAAAATTGCTCTCGACGAATGGTAGCGCATGGGCACGGGGGATCACAAAGAGGGAAATATAAGAATTGACCACGGAAGGGCACGGAATTTCACGGAAGGGAAGAAGAAAAAGGGACGAATAGGGATAGCAGGGAGGAGAGCCATTGAAGATCTGGTTTCCTGCTGTCGCTGGTGTCGCTGCTGTCCCTGCAACCCTGTGACGCGTTGGCAATGCGCGCGCGGGGCGGTGTAATGTCTTGGGGGAAATTCAGTCATCCAAGGTTCGATTGCGAAGGAGATTTGCTGTGTCTATTAAAATGTATGCCTATAAGAATTGCGGGACCTGCCAGAAGGCGGCGAAGTGGCTTGGGGCGCAGGGCGTTGTTTTCAAAGAAATACCGATTCGCGAGACCCCGCCGACCGTGGCGGAGTTGAAGAAGATGCTGAAGGCCATGGGGGGCGATGTGCGGAAGCTGTTCAACACCTCCGGTATGGATTACAAGGCGCTGAATATGAAAGAGAAGCTGCCGACGATGGGCGAGGCGGAAGCATTGGAGTTGCTGGCGTCGAATGGAAATCTGGTGAAGCGGCCCTTTGTCCTGGGGGATGGCGTGGCGACGGTGGGGTTCAAGGAAGCGTTGTGGGCGGAGATGTTTGGAATTAAGAATTGAAAATTACGAATTCAGGAGACGCAGGGCCAGCCGCGCGCATCACGGTACAGGCATTAAATACCATGGTGCCGTCAACACCGAGCTGGTTCCTCCAGTTGCGTCAATCCCTGGGCTGCGCCGCCCAGGACTCCGCGGCTTTCTGCTGCGTCTCAATCAGCTTCCCTTCATAAAACCAGATACGGCCCCGCACGACTTTTCGCTCTCCAGGTGCCGCGTCGGGAAATTGCGGGTCCACGTGGGCGCAGGGGCATTTCGCATTGCCCCAGCAGCGATCGACCGGGTCAAAGGCGATGATCACCCAGCGGGACCCGTCGGCATTGCCCACAGTGGTGACCGGGTCGGAGAAGGTCTTGTTGTCGTTGGTCTGGGCCTCAAAACCCACGAGATCCTTCAGCATCAGGCAGACCTGGGCCCGCAGATCCGTCAGGGCGGCATCGGTCCCGTTTTCGATCCACATCTCGATATCAACCGTCGTATCCGCGGCGCTGAGGTTCACCCCGAAGGACACCTTGTTCGGCAGCGTGCGCGACAGCGAGAGGCCCGTTTCCGTGCGGGTCCAGTCGATATTCTCGATGCGCTCGTTTTGTGCGTCCCAGTAGGTGGGGATGTGGGTGTGGGCAAGATAGATCAGGTCTTTCTGTTGCCAGATGGCCTCCGGCACATCCAGCACGGCATAGCCGCCGCCCTCCCAGGGCGCGAAGATGCTGGCCTTGGTGCCCCGCTGCGGTGCGACGGCCCCTTCCAGAAAGCCAATGCGCGGATGGCGTCCGCCGGGATAGGGCAGGATCTTCAGGCCGGGTTTGCGCGCCCCTTCCAGCGTTTCACGCCCGAAGGCCGCCGCCTGGGCGATCTGGGTTACCGTCTGCACATCCCATCCGGTCACCTGGGCCACCTCCTCAAAGGAGTAGCCATGATGGACCAGCATGTTCTCCAGCCAATAACGCAGATCGTTGCGCGTGGCTTCCACCTCCGGCGATTGCTTCAGCACACCCTCCTTCGGCAGGGGATAGCGGTCCGCGGGCATACCCTTTGCCTCGGGGTTCGCATCGGCCACAGGGATCAGATCTCGAAGCGCAACCACATTGAAGTTTTCCGCCTTGAGATAGTCCATGAACTCGATAAAGCGCGCCGGGTCCGTGTGCACCCAGGGGTGGACCGGATCGGGAACACCGTGAAACTGCACGATGACCGGCTGGCCCGGCTTGCCGCTGTTCACCAGCGTCTTGAAATGGTCCAGGGTCCAGTCGGGATAGGCGTCGCCCGTGGTGGGAATGAGCAGCCGATGGTGCCGGTCCGGTTCGTAGAGGGGTCCGACGAAAATCCGGCCATAGGGCAGCTCCGGCTGCATGCCGCGCCGCGCGATTTGATAGCCGCACTTCTCCAGTACGCGCACGCCCTCGATGCAGAAGGCGTTGCCCGGCCAGGCGAAGGAGACCGGCTTGGGCACGCCCACTTTCTTGAGGGCGCTCTCCACCAGCGCGAGCTCTCCCTCCATCCGCGCGGCCTCGGCGGGACTCGCAAAGCCCTGATGGGTCCACGTGTGGTTTCCGATCTCGAAGCCCATCTGGTGAATCGTCGCCACGTCCTCCCAGCTCAGGAAGTTCTCCGTATCGCCCATCCACTCATGGGTGATGAAAAAGGTCCCGCCGAAGCCCCGCTCCTTCAGCGCGGGCGCCACAATGGTCACATGGGATTTCACCGCGTCGTCAAAAGTAAGAACCACGGTTTTCTCGGGCAACTGGGCCACAGCCGAGGCCGCCCCAAGAACGATGATTGCAAGACTGGTCCACCACGACATGTTTGCTCTCTCCTTAGAATATTGCAGGGCCCGCGCGACGGCGGCGAGTCCGGATGGGTCTTATGGGTCATGGGCCTTACTCGCCCATCAAGTCCTTAGAGCCCCTTACGTCCCTAAAGTCCCTTGAGTCCTTTAGGTCCCTTGAGTCCTTTGAAACTTACAGTCCCTTAAACACTTCCCGCGCCGCCTCCAGCGTCCGATCAATGTGGCTGTCTTCGTGGGCCGTGCTCATGAAGCACGCTTCGTACTGTGATGGCGCGAAATACACGCCGCGCTCCAGCATGCCCCAGAAGAACTTGCCATAGCGCGCCGTGTCCGACTTCGTGGCCTCTTCGTAGTTGCGGATCGGTCCTTCGTGGAAAAACATGCACGCCATGGAGCCCGCCTGGGTCTGGAAGATCGGGATGCCCGCTTCCTTCGCAATCTGGCCAAACCCTTCGCTCAGGTGCGTCATCTGCGTTTCGATTCCTTCAATCACGCCGGGCTGGGACAACGCGCCCAGGGCAGCCAGGCCCGCCGCCGTCGCGAGCGGATTCCCCGATAGGGTGCCGGCCTGATACACCGGCCCCACGGGCGACAAGTGATCCATGATCTCCGCCGGACCGCCGTAGGCCCCCACCGGCAACCCGCCGCCGATGACTTTTCCGAGCGCGCAAAGATCCGGGGTGACACCATAGCGCTCCTGCGCGCCGCCCAGCGCAGCACGGAAGCCCGACATCACTTCATCAAAAATCAGCAGCGAACCATATTGCTCGGTGAAAGCCTTTAGGCCGGCGAGATAGCCCGGCTCCGGCAGCACCACACCCATATTGCCCGCCACCGGCTCCACGATAAGGCAGGCGATATGTTCGCCATGCTCTTCAAACACCGTGCGAACCGCCTCCAGATCGTTGTAGGGGATGGTGAGCGTGGTGGCGGCGTAGGCCTTGGGCACGCCCGGACTCGTGGGCACGCCCAGCGTTGTCAGGCCACTGCCCGCCTTCACCAGCAGGCTGTCCACGTGGCCGTGGTAACAACCCTCAATTTTCACCACCAGATCGCGGCCCGTGTAGCCCCGCGCCAGGCGAATCGCGCTCATGGTCGCTTCCGTGCCGCTGTTGACGAGGCGCAGTTTCTGCACACACGGCACGATCGAGGCCACCTTCTCCGCCAGGCGGATTTCCGATTCCGTGGGAATGCCAAAACTCGCGCCGTGGGACAGGGCATCGCGCACCGCCGACTCGATCACTTCGCTCGCGTGGCCCAGCACCAGCGGGCCCCAGGAGAGGACATAGTCGATATATTGGTTGCCGTCCACGTCCGTAATGGTGGCACCCTTGCCGGACTTGACGAAAAAAGGTTCGCCGCCCACGCCTTTGAAGGCGCGCACGGGGCTGTTCACCCCGCCCACCAGGGTCTGATTCGCCGCCGCAAACAACGCTTTGGATTTGGTGTGATTCATCGTGGAAAACACTTTCTAAGGCAAGTTGGATCATTCGCACCGGCTTCCCGCCGACTGGAGGATAGTGTAGCAGGTGGTAATTGACAATGGACAATTGACAATGGACAGCGGAAAACAGGACGGACTGCCGAAGCGTGCCCAGTATCTGCCGAACTTTTCCGCCCTCGCTGTCAACTGTCCATTGTCAACTGTCAACTGATCCGCTATCATGCAGGCTCACCCGGCACACGAAAGGAAACCCCATGCGACTATTAATTCTCGCCTTCCTCCTCCTCCCCGCACTCTCTTTCGCCGCGCCGCCCAATGTGGTGCTTATCCTCAGCGACGACCAGGCCTGGGGCGACTACAGCTTTATGGGCCATCCGCAGATCCAGACCCCCAACATCGACCGGCTGGCGGAAGCGGGAATGACCTACACACGGGGCTACGTACCCACCAGCCTGTGTCGCCCGAGTCTCATGACCTTCGCCACGGGGCTCTACCCCCACCAGCACAAGGTCACGGGCAACGACCCCATGAAGGGGGTGGACCGCAACCTCATGCTCAAGCATATTGATGCCGCGACAACCCTGATGGACCGGCTGGGTGAGGTCGGCTATGTGTCCCACCAATCCGGCAAGTGGTGGGAAGGCGCGCCTGCCCGCGGTGGCTTCACCCAGGGTATGACCCATGGCGATGTGGCCCGAGGTGGACGCCACGGCGACGAAGGCCTGAAAATCGGCCGCGAAGGCCTGGCGCCCATCGCGACTTTCCTCGACGAGACGAAGGACAAGCCCTTTTTCCTGTGGTATGCCCCTTTCATGCCCCACGAGCCCCACACGCCACCGGAGCGTCTGCTGGAGAAGTATCGCGCCGAAGGGCGATCAGAATATGTCGCAAAATATTGGGCCATGTGCGAGTGGTTCGACGAAACGATTGGCGAGTTCATGGCCCTGCTGGAGCAGCGCGGCGTCGCGGAGAACACGTTGGTGGTCTATGTCACGGACAATGGCTGGATTCAGAATGAGAACGAGCGCGGCTTCGCCCCCAGGAGCAAGCGCTCACCCTACGACGGCGGCGTCCGCACCCCGATCATCTTCCGCTGGCCGGGAAAGATCACGCCGTCACGCAATGACACCACCCTCGTGAGCAGCGTCGACATCGTGCCCACGATCCTGGAAGCATGCGGAATTGCGCCAGTGGCGGAGCTGCCGGGTGTGAGCCTGCTGAATGGCCCACCGGCGGGTCGAAATCAGGTCTTCGGGGAGATCTACAGTCACGACGTGGCGGATATCGACAATCCCGCCGCCAGCTTATTTTATCGCTGGACCGTGGCGGGGGATTGGAAGTTGATCCTGCCTGCGCGAGCAGGGGAAACGGCGGAACTGTACAACATCACGGCGGACCCGTGGGAGAAGGAAAATCTGGCTGGGGCGCAGCCCGAGCGCGTGGAAGTATTGACAAAGAGCATCGACGCCTGGTGGCTGGGGAAATAGATATTTTTAGCTGCAATAGAACGCAAAGAGCGCAAAGAGCGCAAAGACAAGAACCTTCTTTGCGCTTTTTTACGGCAATGGATTTTGCTAAACGACAATCCCGCTCAAAATAGGCCCAATTGTGACGACGATTGCGACCAACCCGCTTTCTGGTGAACATCCTGGAAGACATTGGACATATTGGCCTTGCCCGTCGTGGCGCTTCTGCGCAAACTCTTGCCGCCTTTGGCGATCAGGGTTCGGTTGCCCACGGCGACCTCGTTCATGTCCTTGTACTCTGCGACATACAAGGGGATGTTGAGTTTCAGCGTGTCCAATCCCGCACTGATGGTCCCGCCTTTTTCGCCAGCCTCGATGACAACCATAGCGCCGCTCAGGGCGATGATCACCTGATTTCTGCTCATCGCCTGAAACGCGCGCCATGGCGTATCCGGTCGAAACTGGCTCAGAACCAGAACGCGCTCCCAATCCCAAACGGGTCGCAAAGCACGTTTCACCTGAAAATGATTGATACCCTCGGGAAGGACTAGGATGGTCTCACCGCCCGCTTCCAGTGCTACATAGTGAGCACTGAAATCTACGCCCGCGGCGTTTCCGGATACCACGACAACACCGGCATTCGCCGCTTGAAATGCGCAATCCCGAACCGTTTCCAATCCACGGTCACTGGCTTTTCGAGATCCACAGAAACCTATTGCGTCCTTTTCGAGGAGTCGCAGGTTCCCAACAGCGAATAGCGACGCCGGAGCCTTGGAACCCATAAGGACCTTGACCTTCTCAGGATAGGCTGCAGAATCAAGCGTCAATTCCGTGATGTCAGGGGCCGTGTCCGTTGTCATGGCTTGCTCCAGTGTCGACTAGGAAACTTTTCATGATTTATTATCCGTATTCCCTAAAGATTTTACAAGGCAAAGGCCGAACACATTTCGCGCACCCGCCTTCTGCAGCTTCATCGCGACAAACTGAAGGGTAGTTCCGGATTGGTACAGATCATCAACCAAGATTACGTCTTGTCCGCTCAGGTCTCGGTTAACCATGAGTCCGGTGGCCTCCCAATCGTCCCACTTCTGCTCAATACCTCGATCTTTCAATTTCTGTTTTGCAAACTCCGAAAAACTATGTGAGATATCATTCAAATGGAGCCGGTGAGCGACACCCCCTGCAATTTGATAAGGCAAATGGAAAGGTTTTCCAACTTCAGAAGGAACAGCGGCGATATATTTGGTGCAATTCAAGTAAGGCAAGTCCACAATTGTTTTGCAGCAGGCTTCGACCAGCCTTTCAGTAGCCATTCTATCTTCGCGGTACTTTGCGGCGTTCTGCAACGCGCCAATCTCGGTGTATTGTTCCCCTAGCCCTCGAAAGTTAAGTGCCAATGCTATCGAGATAGAAAGGCCGTCTCGGAGATAGACGCGTTCCCCTTGCCTGTGAATCCAGTCTTGAATTAATTCGAACTCTTCTTGCGTTTTAATCCCGTACCAAACATCGAGCGGTTTATCACTGTTCCGATTGCGAAATAATCTTCGGGGAAACACCCACTTCACTCCCTGAGCGAAGGGAAAATTCACTGCGCCAACAAACACATTCCCCGCTGGTTTGACCTTCAAATAGTTGCAGTGTTCATAGTAGGGAGCAAAACAAATTCGCTTAGTACTCTTGTCCTGATGCAGTTCCCTTACTGTCTCTGCTGTAATCGTGGGCATGGACGGCTTGTCCCAGTTCTCATAATCTTCATCAAATTCAGTGTAATCCAAAGTTACTCCCTCTCAATTCACCGCGATTCCTCGCATCCCCTACGCGATCACATCGTTCACCACGTTCCCGAACACGTCCGTCAATCTAAAGGCCCGGCCCTGGAATTCGTACGTGAGCCGTTTGTGGTCGATGCCCAGCAGGTGGAGCAGCGTTGCGTGGAAGTCGTGAACGTGCACGCCATTCTCCGCCACGTTATAACCTAATTCATCGGTCGCGCCGTAGGTGATGCCCGGCTTCGCCCCGCCGCCGGCCATCCACATGGAGAAACAGCGCGGGTGATGATCGCGGCCGTAGTTCGTGGCCGTCAATTCGCCCTGAGAGTAATTCGTCCGCCCAAACTCGCCGCCCCAGATCACCAGCGTATCCTCCAGCATGCCGCGTTGCTTCAGATCGGTGATCAGCGCCGCCGCACCCTGATCCGTCAGCTTCGTCATGTTTCGCATGCCGTCGGGAATGTTCCCGTGGTGATCCCAATCCTGATGATAGAGCTGGATAAAGCGCACCCCCCGCTCGGCCAGTCGCCGCGCCAGCAGGCAGTTCGCCGCGAAGGTGCCGGGGTTTCGCGCGTCTTCGCCGTAAAGCTCAAAAATGTGCTCCGGCTCGTCCGACACATCGGTGGCATCCGGCACGGACTGCTGCATGCGGAAGGCCATCTCATACTGCGAGATGCGCGCTTCCAGCGCCGGGTCGCTGTGCTGCGCCTGCTTGTGGAGGTGAAGTTCATTGACCGTATCCAGCAGCTTGCGGCGGCTTTCGCGGCTGACCCCTTCGGGATTTTGCAGGTATAGTACCGCATCCTTTCCGGAGCGAAAGCGTACACCCTGGTGGGCCGCCGGCAGGAAGCCATTGCCCCAGAGGCGCGCATAGAGCGGCTGACCGCCCATGTCCTTTGTCACCAGCACCACGAACGAGGGCAGGTTGTCGTTTTCCGAACCCAGGCCATAGCTTAGCCAGGAGCCGATGCTGGGCCGCCCGGAAAGCTGAGAACCCGTCTGCAGAAAGGTGATGGCCGGATCGTGATTGATGGCTTCGGTATACATGGACTTGATGAAGCACAGATCGTCGACCACCTTCGCCGTGTGGGGCAACAGTTCGCTCACCCACGCGCCGCTCTGGCCATGCTGGGCGAAATTGAAAATGGACCCGGCCATGGGCAGGCTGGCCTGGTTTGCCGACATGCCCGTAAGCCGCTGACCGGCGCGCACGGAATCGGGCAGTTGCTCGCCGTTGTGCTTCACCAGCGCGGGCTTGTAATCAAACGTCTCCAGTTGGGACGGACCGCCGCTCTGGAAGAGATAGATCACCCGCTTGGCCTTCGGCGCAAAATGGGGCGCGCCCAGCGCCGAGTCATTCTGGGGAACAGCCGCGCGGGCGGCATCCGCGTGCAGCATCTGGCCGAGGGCGAGGGCGCCGAGGCCCATGCCGACTTTGCTGAGGCATTCGCGGCGCGTCATGCCCAACAGGGGGATGGAGCCGGTGCATAGGGGGTTGGGCGTGTTCATTGTTTTACCTGAAACTCCTCGTGGTTCATGATCGCCTGCGCCAGAGCCGTGGCTGCCGCCAGTTGGACCGCATCGGCCCCTGCGGGCAGGGGCTTCTCGCCAATAGCGAGGTAGGCCTTCGCCCCTTCGGGATCGTCGCCGAACAGGGCGCGCTGCTCGTCAAACGCCTCGCCAAGTATCCGCAGCTCCTCCCCGTCGGGCGTGCGGCCCGTAAGGCGGCGGAACACCGTCGCCATCCAGTCCGCACCGCCCGCGAGCGCATCCGCCGCAAGCACGCGGGCCGCCTCGATGTACTGGGGGTCGTTTAACAGCACCAGCGCCTGCAGGGGCGTGACCGTCGTCTCGCGCCGCACCAGGCAATACTCCCGGCCCGTCGCATTGAAGGTGAGCAACGAAGGCGGCGGCATGGTCCGCTTGATAAAAGTGTACAGACTGCGGCGATAGAGACCATCACCCGTGTCGGGCTTGTAGGACGACGTCGGCCCATCTTTCCAGAGCCCCTCGGGCTGGTAGGGCTTCACGCTCGGCCCGCCCTGCTTTGCCACCAGCAGCCCCGAACTCGCCAGGGCGTTGTCCCGGATCTGCTCCGCCGTCAGGCGGCCCCTGGGTCCCCGGGCCAGCAGCGCATTGTCTGGATCGCGTTCCAACAATGCGACGTCGGCCCGCGAATCCTGGCGGTACGCCGCCGTCATCACCATCTGCTTCAGCAGCGCCTTTACATCCCAACCCGACTCGATAAAGTCGAGGGCCAGATGGTCCAGCAACGCCTGGTTGGTGGGCATGGCGCCGTGGGAACCAAAATCCTCCTGGGTCTTCACAATGCCCAATCCAAACAACTGCTGCCAGAATCGATTCACCGCCACCCGCGCGGCCAGGGGGTGTTTCGGGTCATTCAGCCATTCGGCCAGGCCCAGGCGATTGCGGGGCAGCCCCGGATCCAGCGGCAGAATCTCGTGAGGCACATCCGGCGATACCGGCTCCGCGGGATGGTTGTACTCGCCACGCTCCAGCCGATAGGCCTGGCGCGTTTCGGCCATCTCCGTCATGGTCATGATTTCCTGCACGCTCGAAATGAAGTCCGCCTCTTCCTTGCGCTTCTGTTCCAGCGCGGCCAACTGCTCCCGCCAGGGGCCGTCCGCGATTGCGGCGTAGTAATCCACCAGCCGCCCGTCGGAGGGCTCGTTGAAGGCCAGTTCGTCCACCGCCGCCGCAAGATTCGTCTTCCCCGCCAGGGCCGAGGCCTCCAGCGCGGTCAGGGTGCGATTGAAGATCTTGAAGCTGTCGATCCGGCCGCCCTTGAAGCCGCTGTCGCGAAAGCGCATGGCCAGTTGGAGCGGTGGCTCGGTCACTTCGCTGCCCGCATCATAGAGAATGGTCTTCTTCAGGCCGTCGCGCACGGTCTTCGTCGCCACAGGCTCGCCATTCACATAGATCGTGACACCACTCGCCTTTGAACTGCCGTCGTAGGTGATGGTGCAATGGGTCCACGCGTTTACCGGCAGGGGCTGCTCCGCTTCAACCCGCAGGGCGTTGCCGGGCCAGAAATGGCTCAGGCTGAAGGTGGGCTTCCCATCGAGAAGCAGAAATTCATAGCCCCGGCTGGCCGCGTCTTCCGCCGCCATGCTGCGGTGAAAGATCACGTAGCGCGGGCCGTGGTCCGGCGTGCGCAGCCACAGCGAGACGCTGAAGGGTTGAAACCGGTCAAAGGCCGCGCCGCCAGGAAGCTCCACGCCGTTATCCCCGTTGAATTCCAGGCCCTGGCCCTCGGGGCCCGGCACCGGCACGGGGTTGCGCGGCAGCTTCGCCTCACTGCCCGCCCCGGCGACGTTGGGCGTCTTGCCCTCGGTCACGGTATCCAGGGGCAACTCCACCACCGGCACAGGGGACGCCACGGTGCGGTTCGGGTCGTTCTGCCAGGCTTCGAAACGCTCCGCCGCGCCATCGCGCGCCTCCTTCACCGCCGCCTCCTGGTCCCCGATCGCCGCGAGCAGCGCCTCGTGCCGTTCCTTTTCGCCGTCCTTGTAGAGAAACATGCTCGGCGAGGGGATGGCGCTGGTGAAATGGGAATACATGCCCGATTCATCGATATTATTGAAGAAGGCGAAGAGCTGGAAGTAGTTCTCCTGCGAAACCGGATCAAACTTATGTTCGTGGCACCGAGCACAGTTCACGGTGAGGCCGAGGAAGGCCGTGCCAAAGGTCTCCGTGCGATCGGCCACATAGGCCACGCGAAACTCCTCCAGCACACTCCCGCCCTCGTTGGTCTGCCGATGCAGCCGATTGAAGGCCGTCGCCAGGCGCTGATCCTGGGTGGCATTCGGGATCAAATCCCCCGCGATCTGCCAGCGCACAAACTCGTCCCACGGCAGGTTCTGCTGGAAAGCACGAATCACCCAGTCGCGCCAGGGCCAGACCGTGCTGTCGCGATCATTCTGATAGCCGTAGGTGTCCGCATAGCGCGCCACGTCGAGCCACTGGCTCGCCATATGCTCCCCATAGTTCGGCCCATTGAGAAAATGGTCCACAATCGTCTCATAGGCCCGGGGCGATGAATCCGCAAGATAGGCGTCGATCTCCGCCAGGGTCGGCGGCAGCCCCGTCAGGTCCAGCGCCACGCGGCGGATGAGCGTTTCCCGGTTCGCCTCCGGGGCGGGGGAGAGCCCCTCCTTTTCGAGGCGCGCGCGGATGAAGGCGTCGGCCGGCGTCGGCGCATCCACGGCGGGTACGGGCGTTCGCACGGGCGGAATAAAGGCCCAGTGCTTTTCGTATTGCGCGCCCTGGGCGATCCAGCGCTTCAGGGTTTCCTTCTGCGCCTCCGAAAGCTCCAGTTTCGCTTCCGGCGGCGGCATGAGATCATCCTGGTCCGCCGTGAAGATGCGCGCGATGGCCTCGCTGGCGTCGATATCCCCCGGCACGATCGCCCCGGCCGCCAGGGCATCTTCCGGCCGGTCCAGGCGGAGCTCGCCCTTCCGCGCGGCCGAATCGGGACCGTGGCACGCGAAGCAGTGCTTGGAAATGATGGGGCGAATGTCCCGGTTGTACTGGAGGGGTTCTTCTGCGTGGACGACAAGGGCCAGTGCGGCCGCCAATCCCGAAACCCAGGCTGAACTACGTCGATGCATGACTGATGCTCTCACAATGCACTGCGGGGTGAAATTTCCTGACTCCCCTCTAGTCTACAACCTGCGGGGACCCATGACAATATCCTGTTTGGACCGGCCAACGGCCGCTTGCCTTTGCCCCGCGTGCGGCGCTAGGATCGCTCCGCTCTTGGATGGCAAGCAAGGAGAGAACCATGGGATGCTGGGGCATCGGCACCTTTGATAACGATGATGCGATGGATTGGGCCTGCGACCTCAGCGAAGGTACCGGGTTCCGTCCGGTTGATCGGGTATTGTTGGCCCCCTGCGACGTCGAATACCTTGAAGCCCCCGATGCCTGCGAGGCCCTGGCCGCCGCCGAAGTCGTGGCCGCACTCCTCGGTCGCCCCGCCAGTGACCTGCCCGTCGACGTGGCGCGTTGGGTCGCCGAGCACCGCGGTCTGGATGCGCGGCCCTACCGTGACGCCGCCCTGGCCCACGTCCGCGCCGCCCTGGGCGTCAACTCCGAGTTGCGCGAACTTTGGGCGGAAAACGAGAAGGATTTCCCCTTCTGGAAGGCCACCGTGGAGGCCCTCATCGCGCGGCTGAGCTCGGCAAGTTGAGCGAGAGCATGTGCATTTTGCGTCCACGAAACGAATGACGGCGGCGGGGAGGCTTCGATGCCTGCCCGACCGCCGTCGATTCAATTCTACACGCCCTCGCCGTTGATCAGTTCATCCCCCGCTTCGGCATCCAGTAGAGTGCCAACAGGGAGATCGCGCCCAGGAACAGATCGCCCAGAACCTTCTGAACCTGTCCTGAATTTCCATCTGGATCCAATACGCAACTAAACTGCTCTTCAAGGACACAACCGGTTGGAACCTCGGGAATAGCAGCTTCGAGTTCCGCCTCAGTCAACTGCCCATCGCTGTTGCTGTCCAGTCGGGCGAAAACGGTGGGTGTAAGCCCGGCGATGGAGGCTTGGGCCTCGGACAGACTCAACAGTCCATCGTTATTGGCGTCAACTTCGTCGAATCGGTCGAGGAGTTCCTCGGCCGTTTCCGAGTCCGTTGGCTCACCTTCGCCTTCACCTTCACCTTCACCCTCGCCCTCGCCTTCACCTTCGCCTTCACCTTCGCCTTCACCTTCACCTTCACCTTCGCCTTCGCCTTCACCTTCACCTTCGCCTTCACCCTCGCCACCTTCACCTTCACCTTCACCTTCACCTTCACCTTCGCCCTCGCCCTCGCCCTCGCCCTCGCCCTCGCCCTCGCCTTCACCCTCGCCACCTTCGCCTTCGCCCTCGCCCTCGCCTTCGCCCTCGCCTTCACCTTCGCCTTCGCCTTCGCCCTCGCCACCTTCGCCTTCACCCTCGCCACCTTCGCCTTCGCCCTCGCCTTCACCTTCACCTTCACCCTCGCCTTCCGTACCCTCGCACACCACCTGGCCCCGAAGTTCGCCCTGCGGATAGGCCGGACTGTGTATCAGGATATAGTGGGGCGCAGAAATCAGGCCGGCATATTCCTCCGGCGACAGGTCTTTCACGATTGGGCTGGAAGCGGTACCGAGGTCCAGCGTAAGCGCTCCGTTCTCGCCCGCACCGCCCGCGTGAATATTGGCCTCGTTTGCATCCAGAATCGTATGAAGCACCGTAAGCCGCACATAGCCGCCCGGCAATTCGCTGAATGTTGCAAAACCCTCCGCGCTGGACTCCACCGGTGTTTCAGACACGATTGCGCCTGGGCTGAGTGGCCACTCGCAGAATGCTTTGCTGTCAACGCAACTCAACTGCCCGCGAATCTCGCCGCCCGGATAGTCCACGCTGTGCACGTTGATATAGTGCGGCGTCGCCGTCACCAGCGCGTACTCTTCCGGCGTCAACTCTTTCACGATGGGACTGACCGCGCTTTCAAAAGCGATCTCGACCGAACCGTTGACCCCGGCTTCCGCGGCGTGAATGTGGGCGGCCGTGGGATTGCTCACGTCGTGTTCCACGGTAACCAGGACGTTGCCGCTCTCAAGCAGTGTAAAGACCGCGGAGCCGGTCGCCGTCGATTCTACTGGAGTCTCCGAGACCTCCTGGCTGGCCTCCAATCCGAATTCACAAAGCACGTTATGTTCTTCGCCGCCGCAATTGATCTGGCCGCGAATCTCCCCGTCTGGATAGGCTTCACTGTGTACGTCAAAGTAATAGTCCGACGCGGTAAGTGTTTCGAAATCTTCCGGCGACAAATCCAGGACGTAGGGGCTGGTCGGGTTCGCCAGCTCCGAAACAAACTCGCCCGTTTCGCCTTCGGCACCGATATGGATATGGGCCAGCGTCGGCGCCTCTACGCTGTGGGTCACCGTAATCCGAACATAACCACCCGGCAACTCGCTGAACACGGCCAGTCCCTCGGCCGAAGACTCTACCGGAGTTTCCGAGACAACTTGCGCCGGGCCAAGGTGAGTTTCGCAGAAGGCCTTTCCGTCAACACAACTGAGCTGGCCACGAATTTCGCCTGCGGGATAATCGGTGCTATGGACGTTTACATAGTGGGGCGCGGAAGTAATGAGCGCATATTGCGCGGGACTGAGCTCCGCCATGATCGGGCTTACACCGTTGCCCAAATCTATCTGCACTTCGCCGTTCTCCCCTTCCGGCGCCACATGAATGTGGGCCGCAACGGGATTGGCCACGTCGTGCTCTACGGACAGAAGCACATTGCCACTGGGCAGCACCGTCACCAATGCCGCACCCGTCGCGCTGGATTCCACCGGCGTCTCGGAAACCTCTTGCGCGGCGCTGAGCCCAAACTCGCAGAGCACCTCGTGCTCGCCCTCACCTTCACCTTCACCTTCGGCGCCTTCGCAGTGAACCTGACCGCGGATCTCGCCCTGCGGATAGGCGGGACTGTGAATAAGCACATAATGCGGCTCCGCGATCAGGCTCGCATATTCCTCGGGGGTGAGGTCTTTCACAATCGGACTCGCGGGATCGCCCAGATCTATCGTCAACGCGCCATTGGCACCGTGCGCACCCGCATGGATGTTGGCCTCCTGGGCATCCTCGATAGAGTGCGTTACGATGAGCCGCACGAACCCGCCCGGTAGTTCACTTAAGGACGCATGTCCTTCCGCGCTGGACTCAATGGCGGTTTCGGATACGATCTGGCTGGGTTCCAGATGAAATTCGCAAAATGGCTTGCTATCGATACAGCTCAACTGGCCGCGGATCTCGCCGCCGGGAAAGTTCGTGCTGTGCACATTGATGTAATGGGGCGCCGCTGTTACTTGCGCGTACTCCGCAGGTGTCAGCTCTTTCGTTATCGGGCTGGCCGCGCTCTCAAACTCAATTTCAACCGGACCATTTGCCCCTTCCGCCGCCCCGTGGATATGAGCCGCCGTGGGATCGCTGACATCATGTGTCACGGTTACCAGTACATTGCCGCTCTGGAGCAATGTGAACACGGCCGATCCGGTCGCCTCAGACTCCACAGGCGTTTCGGAAACCTCCTGTGCGGCGCTGAGCGAAAACTCGCAGAGCACTGGACCGTCTCCCTTGGGCGCGGCCGCGGCGCTGACCGACATGAATAGAACCGTCCCCAGGAACAACCCAAAGTAACGGGAAACGCGACACATAACGGTGACTCCTCCAGTATGGGTGCATTGGCTGCGACAAACACTCCGAAATGAACGCGGAGATCACAGTAACACGAAAGAGGAAAATGCGCAATAGCCGTTTTATATACTATCGTTGTTCTCGGTGGGGTCGCGCTTCGGCCCCAATCAGGCCGTTGACGCCAGTTTTCTGACAGTCTTGGCCAAATAAAACGAGGGCCCACTCCAATATAAACAAGTACCGATCGGCCCCTCGGCGAACGACTGGAATCACGGCTGTACTGCAGCGACCTTTCCGAGACCGAAACCCATCAGGAGGATGGGCGATGTGGCTACTCGGCGTTCTCAGCGTACTGTTCGGACTTTTTCTCCTTGGAGTGGGCGCGATCCTGGTCCGAATGCTTTCCGCCATCAATTCGACCCTTGTAAAATCGCTTCAAAAAAATGTGGGGTCCAGATGGCTTGCTGAACGCCATCGAACTTGTCGAGATCATGCCGGAAGATGGTCAGGACCGATGTGCTCATCCTCGAATCCATGCGGCGACAAATGGCTTACGTCAAAACCTTGTGGTTCTTGAAGCGCCGGGGAGCCTGGCGGTTCTTCGTCCGGCCCTTCCGGATGAATAACAAGAGCATCGCTCAGCGCTATCAAGCTTGAGGGGCGTCTGCATATGATGCGGGCACCTTCCGCCTGCTATAATCCCGCCTGTACACCGCAACATCCGCATCGCACGAAGGAATTCCCATGGCAGCAGCACGCCCTCGCATCGCCCTTGGACAGGTACGGGCGCCCCATCTGTCGCAATAAATTAGTTGCCTGACTGGCTCGACAATGAGCATGTTATGAAAGCTTTCATGGCCAATCTCCATAAGAGGCTCAATCCATGAGTATGGAATACACGGAATACCAGGATGATGACGTTTATCTTACACCCGATGACCGATCCCATCTGCGCGGCTTGAGCATTGCTTACTATGTCCTCGGCGGCATCTATGCTCTCGTTTCCGTCTTCTACCTTGACCTTGTTTGGGAGGGCATTAAGAGTGTGGCGGGCGACCCGGAGAGGCCGTGGGTCTCGCCGACATCGGGATTTATCGAAGTTGCGATGGGCGTTTTCCTGTTTACGTTGAGCGAGTGCATCTCGATTGCCATGATCGTGTCGGGCCGTCATCTGACACGGAGGACGGGCTACATGTTCAGCTTTGTGCTCGCCTGTATAGTGTGTACGAGCGTTCCCATCGGAACCGTTCTCGGGATTCTCACCATTGTTGTTTTGAGCCGTGAATCCGTGAAGGCCGCTTACGGGCGATACAGCGAATAGAATAGCGGCTGCATGCCGCCTGTTGTGATTGAGCACTAAATAACCGCGCCATCAGGCCCAAGTAGGATTTCTCATGCCCGACCAGCTTACCGACACCTCGCGCCTCTGCGTGCACACCATGACTACGAAGCCCCTCTCCCTCAAGGAGGCCCTGCCCGCGTATGAAGCCGCCGGCGTGAAGGGCATCACCGTGTGGCGCGACCACATCGAGCCCTATGGCGCAAAAGAAGCTGGCAAGATGCTTCGCGATTCCGGCCTGGAAGTGGTCAGCCTTTGCCGGGGGGGCTTCTTCCCCGCCACCGCCGGCATGGCCCGCGAGCAGGCGCGCACAGACAACCGGAAAATCATCGACGAAGCCGCCGAGATCGGTGCGCCGGTCGTGGTGCTGGTGTGCGGGGCGATCCCCGATCTGGACTTGCAGACGCAGCGCCAGCAGATCGCCGAAGGCATCCACGCCATCGTGCCCCACGCGAAAGCCGCCGGTGTGCGCCTCGCCATCGAGCCCCTCCACCCCATGTATGCCGCGGACCGCTCCGCCGTCAGCACCATGGACCAGGCCAACAACATGATCCTCATGCTCGGCAGCGAGCAGGTGGGCATCGCGATTGACGTGTACCACGTCTGGTGGGACCACTTCCTCAAGGCCGAAATCGAGCGCGCCACGGGCACGATCTTCGCCTTCCACGTCTGCGACTGGCGTGTGCCCACGCGCAACCTCCTCACCGACCGCGCCATGATGGGCGACGGCTGCATCCGCATCAACGAGATTCGAGGCTGGGTGGAGAAGGCGGGCTTCAAAGGCTTCATCGAAGTGGAGATCTTCTCCGACGACCTCTGGGCCATGGATCAGGAGCGTCTGCTCAAGCGGATCAAAAATGCGTACCTGAAACACGTCTGAGAGACAAAAGACTTAAGCGACAGAAAGGGCTTAAAGGACAAAACGTGTTCATGGCGCCTGAAGTTTCAAAGGTCCTTTAAGTCTTTTGAGTCCTTTAGGTCCCTGGTCCGTAAAAGCCCTACAGCAAACTGCCCAGCAGCAGACTCAACGCCGATATCCCCTCGGTAACAAAATTCAGCACGAAGAAAAGCGTATCCCGTACCAGCAAATAGACCACCAGCAAGATCTGCATGTACTGCTCCAGCGCGCCCGGGCGGCGCGCGTTCTTAATCGGCTGGCGGCCCGAAAGCGCCAGGTGCCAGGATCGCCATTCGCGATCGACGGCGCAGTATAGCAGAATCCCAATAACATCAGGAGCCTCTCCATGTCCTCGGAAAAGTTGGAAACCCTCAAGACCCTTCTGGGCGAAGTCAGCGACATCCACAGCGCCATTTCTCTCCTCCACTGGGATCAGGAAGTCATGATGCCGCCCAAGGCCGCACCGGGTCGCGGGCAGCAACTCGCCACCCTCTCCGGACTCGCCCATCGACTTTTTACGTCGCCCGAAATCGGCGACCTGCTCCGGGATCTCCACGAAAGCGGCACCCTGACGGGGGATGATGCCAAGATGGTTTCTGAGGGCCTCCACGACTACACGGTAGCCACGAAACTGCCCGAGAGCTTCGTCCAGAAGCTCGCCATCGCCCAGAGCAGCGCCTATGAAGCCTGGGTAAAGGCCCGCGAGGCTTCGTCCTTCGCAGACTTTCAGCCCCACCTCCAGGGCATGGTCGATCTCATGCTGGAAAAGGCCGATCACCTCGGCTATGAGAATTCGCCCTACGACGCGCTTCTGGACGAATACGAGCGCGGCATGACCGCCGACTATCTTGGCGGGCTCTTCGGCGATCTCGCCCCGCGCCAGAGCGCCCTGGTTGAGCGGATCGTGAATGCGCCCAATCAGCCCGACCTCGCCTGGCTCGATCAGGAATGGGATCCCGACGCGCAGTGGAAGCTCAGCGTCAAGATCCTCAAGGAAATGGGCTACGACTTCGAGGCCGGGCGCCAGGACAAGTCCGTCCATCCTTTCAGCACCAACTTCGACATTACCGACGTGCGCATAACCACGCGTATCAATCCGCGCGACCTGTTCTCCGGTCTTATGGGCTCCATGCACGAAGGGGGCCACGCCCTTTACGAGCAGGGCCTCCGCGAAAGTGATCGCCGCACCCCCCTGGGCCAGTCCATCTCTCTCGGCATCCACGAATCCCAATCCCTCACGTGGGAAAACATCGTCGGCCAGAGTCTGCCCTTCTGGAAGCGCCAGACCGCGCGCCTGCAAAAGGCCTATCCCGGCCAGCTCGACGGCAAGACCCCGGAAGATCTGTATCGCGCCGTGAATCGCGTTCAGCCCAGCTTCATCCGCGTGGAGGCCGATGAATGCACCTACAACCTCCACGTGATTCTGCGCTACGAAATCGAGCGCGCGCTCATCGAAGGCCAGATGAAGGTTTCCGAAGTGCCCGAGGCCTGGAACGCAAAGGTGAAGCAATACCTCGGCCTCGACGTGCCTAGCGACGCCATGGGCTGCCTCCAGGACATCCACTGGTCCCACGGCAGCATCGGCTACTTCCCCACCTATGCCCTGGGCAACCTTTACGGCGCCCAGTTCCTTGAAGCCATCGAAGCGGCGCTGCCTGGTCTGTGGAGCGACATCGAGGCCGGACGCTTCGCCCCCCTCCTCGCCTGGCTCCGAACCAACATCCACCAGGTTGGCCGCCGTATGACCGCGTCTGAACTCATTACCCACGTCACCGGCAAGGCCCCCTCCGCCGAGCCCTTCATGAAGTACCTCGAAAAGAAATACCTGCCGCTATACGGGTTGGCATGAGGGACTGACGCGGACGCGCACCTGCGACCCGTCCCGGCCCGAGCACACGGGGTCCATGTATCACGCCCCTGTAAAGGGGCGGTGAATCGGACAACGTGCGCCTACGCTGGAAGATGAATTGGCGTCGCTGGAGTGCCCGCGCGCGTCGGTCCCCGATTTGCCCGTCAACGAGAGATTCAGGCTGCGGAATCGCGAAGGAAATCCTGGCTGTACAAATCGGCCACGGAGTTGACCACGAGGTCGGGCCGGTAGCCATAGTGCTTCAGGTCCTCCTCGCGCGTGCCGCCGGAGAGCACCAGGATCGTGCGATAGCCCATGTTCACGCCGCCGAGGATGTCGGTCTCCATGGTGTCGCCGATCATGGTGGTTTCGTCCGCGCTCAGGCCAAGTTCCTTGCGGGCGGCGCGCATCATGATGGGGCTGGGCTTGCCCACGCTGAAGGCCTTCACGCCCGTGGCCGCTTCCAGCATGGCGATGGTGGCGCCGCAGCCGGGGCGGATGCCGTTGGGCGTGGGGCAGCTCGGGTCCAGGTTGGTGGCGATAAGTTTCGCGCCGCCCTGGATAAAGTTGACCGCAGCCTCGATAAGTTCCAGGTTCAGCGTGCGCCCTTCGCCGACCACCACATAGTCCGGATCGTGATCCACGATGGCGTAGCCGTGATCGTGCAGGGAATTCAGTAGACCGCCCTCGCCGATGACGAAAGCGGTGCCGCCGGGCTTCTGGTGAGCGAGAAACTGGGCCGTAGCCATGGCGCAGGTGAAGATGTGCTTCTCTTCCACGTCGAAGTCCCGGCGCTGGAGCTTGGTGGCCATGTCGCGGCGGGTGCGCTGGCTGTTGTTGGTGAGGAAGAGGAAGGGGATCTTCCGGGCGCGCAGGGCGGCGACAAACTCGACCGCGCCCTGAATCATTTCATTGCCGCGGTAGATCACGCCGTCCATGTCGATGAGAAAGCCTTGTTTCATGGGGGTATTCCTTTCCTGCGCGGGCGGATACTGCGTGGCCCGCGCGTTGGCGACCGGGTGGGTTGTTGGGGGGGCGCCGTGTGTTGGTTATTTTTCTACGTTCTCTAGTTGTCGGAATCATACCGGGTGAATGTACGGCCAATGTTAGGGAAGGGTTAAATTTCTGGGGATAGGACGGATTCGACCGATAGGACGGATATCTTCAATCGGTCGTATCAGTCCAATCTGTCCTATCTGCCGGACATTTCACGCTATACTCTTCTCAAATCGAAAGGCGCCCCGTGACATCAGGCAAACTCTACATCGGCACCGCCGGCTGGTCCTACGCGGACTGGAACGGGATCGTGTATCCCGAGGCCCGCGCCAGGGATTTTCATCCCTTGCGCTGGCTGGCGCAATGGTTCAACTGCGTGGAGATTAATTCCAGTTTCTACCATCCCCCGCAATCGAAGCATGCGGCGACCTGGGTGAAATTGGTGGAAGAGGTGGAGGATTTTCGGTTCGCCGCGAAGTTGTGGGAGCGCTTTACGCACCATCGGGATTCGTGGCCCACGTCGCATGAAATCGCGCAGTACAAAGATGGTGTCGCGCCGCTGGCCGAGGCTGGCCGGCTGGGCGCCCTGCTGGTACAGTTTCCCTGGAGCTTTCGGCGCACGCCGCAGAACCGGGTGTGGCTCGGGCGTATCGCCGAATGCTTTGAAGGCTACCCCCTGGTGGTGGAAGTGCGCCACGAATCGTGGAACACGCCGGAAGTGTTTGATGGACTCCGCGCGCGTGAGATCGCTTTCTGCAATATCGATCAGCCAATGTTTCAGGATTCTATCGCGCCATCCGACCACGTCACCGCATCAATGGGCTACGTGCGCTTTCACGGACGCAACAAGGCCAACTGGTTCAAGGAGGGCGTGAGCCAGAACGAGCGCTACGACTATCTCTACAGCGAGGATGAACTCCGGCCGTGGCTGGGACTAATTCAGTCCATGCAGGCCAAGGCGAAGAATGTGTACGTGGTCACCAACAACCACTTTCACGGGCAGGCCGTGGCCAATGCCCTGGAGATCCAGGCGGCGCTGGGCGGCGGACGATTTCAACTACCCGAGCACCTGCTGGCGGTTTATCCGAGGTTGCGGGGGATTGGGTTAGAAGGATCGGGCTGATGCGTCGTGCGAGTCAGAGATTCGAGAAGTCTCTCCATTCTTTCAAGCCTGACTAGGACTTCTTCCATTTCTCGTGATTGCTCTTCTTCTGCAGGCTTCAAGAACCACGCGGCAATCACGCTGGTGATCAGGCCGAAGATTCCGATTCCGCAGAGCATGGGAAAGAGGGCAATAATGCGACCGGGGGTCGAAACTGGAAATTTGTCCCCATACCCAACCGTCGTCATCGTGGTCAATGACCACCAGACCGCATCACCCGCCGTCTTGATATTGCTCTCGGCAAGTTTCTCCACCTCCAACACGGAAACGCTCGAAAGCACCACCACCATAAACGTGAGCGCCATGGCAGCTACGAAGGTCGAGGACTGTCGGTGAACGAGCAAGTACTGCATAAGCCGATGTGAGGAACGATAGGCCCGAAGAAGTCGGAAAAGCCGCAATACTCGAAAAAGACGGCCTATACGTACAAATGGCACCATGGGGATACTGGAAACGAGATCGATCCAATTGCGCTTGAGATAGCTCCGTTTGTGCTTGGTGCGATAGAGTCCGATGAAGAAATCCGAAATAAAGAAAACGCATACGATAGTGTCCGCGACATAGAGAATGTCTCGTGTTGCATCATCCACTGGAAGAAAGACATCTATCGCCAGCAAGATGAGCACAAAGACCGAGAGGACCAACACAATCAAGTCGCGCGTGGCGAGACCCTCGCTTTTCTGCTTCGCTTCCCCCTTGCTCATTGAGAATTCCTTTCTTTTGCCTTATTGGTCGAATCCGACCTGTCTTCCGCCTCAAATTCGCGCGATCAACCACGGCACCGCGACGCCCACATATTCACCCGGCAGCTTGTGGCCACTGTCGAAAATCTCCAGCTTCGTGTTGGGTCCTTCGAGGTGCTTGTAGAGCTCCAGGGCCTGGGCCTCGTTGCAGAGTTCGTCGGTCTTGCCCTGGACCATCATGAAGGGGCGCTCACCGATGCCGCGCAGGTAGTTGGCCGGATCGAGAATGGGGTCCTCGCGCCAGGAGACGGGCACCACGCAACCGACCGCGGCTTTGATGCGCGGCTCGACGGCCGTGAGCGACACGGCGTGGAAGCCGCCCATGCTGTAGCCCATGGCGCCGATTCGGGTCATGTCCACGTCGCCCCGCGTGGCGAGGTAGTCGATGCCCCGGCGGTAATCGAGGACGGTCTGGGTGATGACGTCGCGCAGGGTGAAATAGTTCTTGCGCGGCGGCGCGCCGGGCTCTTCGAAGAGATTCACCACGTGGTAATCGTTCTCCGCGATGCGATCGCCATGGCCCTGTGCATCCAGTGCGAAGACGGCGAATCCGGCCGCCAGCAGGGCCTTGCGCACCTCCCCGCCGTGGAGATAGCCGCCGTCCTTCCACCAATGCTCTTTGCTGCCGGACCAGCCGTGCATGAGGACGACACAGGGGTAGGGTGCCTTGGCCGTTTCGGAGACTTCAAAGTAGCCGGGCACCATAAAGCTGCGGGTACTGCGGAAGACCACCTTGTCGCGGGTGGTGCCTTCCTTCGTCTCCCGCTGGACCACGCGCGCTTCCAGGGGGATGGTCGCGTCGTAGTCGTACATGCGAACAAGGAGTTTATGGGCCTCCTCGCCAACAACCGGCGGGGCCGCGGGAGCCTCGGCGAGGGCGGGAAGGAACGAACTGGAAAGCAGCAGCAACGAGAAAACAAGAAGGCGTTTCATGGGGGCGTGCTCCGGGAGACTGAGGTTGGCGATGTTGTCGCTACGATAGCAGTGGCGGCGCGGGCCGTCAAGTGGGTTGCGCCGTGGGCGTTCATTCCAGAATGCGGAATTCGTGGGCGATGTGCTTCACGCCGGCGGCTATTCGGCCTCCGCCCGTGACATGGAAGCGGGCCGCGATGTCGCGCCAGAGGTAACCCTGCCCTTCCGAGATAGGCATTACAATGGCATAGGCCCCGGGAGCGAAATCGAGATCGGCGATGCGAACCTCGCATTGCACGCGGCCTTCATGGAGGTGGTCCAGGCGCCCCTCATACAGCGAAGTCACGATGCCCATCAATAGACCGTCGTCCCGGAAGAAATTCAGCGTTATATTGAGGCCCTCCACGCGTCGCTTCAGCGTGAACCCGAATCGAATCACGACCTCGCTGTGCACGGGGATGGCCGCAACGGCTTCACCGCCCACCTGGAGGCCGCACTCAATATCGCATACGTGCTCCAGCGTCGAGACGACAGGGCCGTAAAGTCCCTTCGTTGCGGCGGCGGGGCGGGACTCCGCCCCGGGACCGGCAATCGTCGCCGGGTTCTTTGCGCGCTCTTCCTCTTCAAGAAAGGCCAGGTACGCCCGCACCGTCTCCACCGACGATCCCGCCGCCATGACACGGCCCCGGTGGAGCCATAGCGCCCGCTCGCAGAGCTTGATGGCCATATTATGGCTGTGGGAAACGTAAACGATCGTGACCCCGGATTGCTTGAGCTGCTCCATGCGCAGGAAACACTTGTTCTGGAAGGCGAAATCGCCGACGGCGAGCACCTCGTCAATGAACAGGATGTCCGGGCGGGCATGCACGGCCACGGCGAAGCCCAGGCGCGCTTTCATGCCCGAGCTGTAGGTTTGCACCGGGCTGTCGATGGCCTCTTCCAGCTCCGCAAAGGCCACGATCGCGTCCACGGCGGCGCGCACTTCCCGGCGCTGGAATCCGGCAAAGGAGGCGGCGTTGTAGATATTCTCCAGCCCCGACAACGTGGGGTTGAAGCCCGCGCCGAGGTTGATCAGGGCGCGTACATTGCCCTCGATGCGGATGCGCCCGGCGTCGGGCTTGGTAAGGCCGCACATCAGTTTCAGCAGCGTGCTCTTGCCCGCGCCGTTGCGTCCGATGAAGGCCATGGACTCGCCGGGGGCCATCTCGAAGGAGACATCGCGAAGGGCCCAGAATTCGTCTTTGCGCAGTTCGGAGGGGGCCGCGCCTCCGAATATCTCGCGCATCAAATCGGTCACGCCATAGGAAAGATGGGTCTGTGCGTTGCGCGAATAGCGTTTGGAAACGCCTTCCACCTGGATCGCGGGGGGCATGATCACGCGCGCTCCGCGAGTACCGGCACAGCCAGGTGAAAGAGGTACCATCCGCAGAAGAACATCAGGGCGAAGGCCGCGCTCCATAGGGCCAGCGCGCCGGGATCGGTAAACTGATTGGCCGTGGCCAGGCCGCGAAGGTTGTCGAGCAGCACGGCGATGGGGTTGGCGCGGGCGAGCCGCTCGGAGGCGATGACGAAGAAGACGGGGCTGGCAAAGCGCAAGGGCAGGATGAAAAGGCGCACGGCGCGCTCCACGTCGTTGTAGATGGCGTTGAAGGGGGCCAGGCCCAGGCCCAGGGCCATGCCCGCGAGAATGAGAAGTGGATAACAGGCGAGAAACTTCAAGAAGCCGGCCGGCGAGAAGGCCCCCATGGCGATTGAAAACACGAGCAGCACCAGGATGCGGAAACTACTGTTGAAGGCGACGCGAAAGGCCACCGAAAGGATGAGCGCCTCCGGCGGAACCTTCACCTGGGCCAGCACGACGCGGGAGCTCTGGAAGAGGCGAAGGGCGGCGAGCCAGCCTTCGGTGATGGTGAGATAAAGCAGCATGCCATACGTCACGAAAAGGGGATAGGGGATGGCGAGCTTGCCGGGACTCACGATCCCGGCGAGCATCAGCCCATAGAAGATCGCCCCAAACACGAGGGGATCGGCGAGGTCCCAGAAGAGGCCGAACATGGTCCTGGCGTAGCCGCCTTTCACATCGCGCAGGGCGAGGCGGAAGGCCGCGTAGCGCCCATCAAGCAGGCCCCGGGCCATGGCGCGAAAAATGGCGCCGCTCTCTCGCGCGCGGGATTCGGCGGAGTAAATAGCGACAGGTTTGCTCATGGCGTTGGCTCGCTTCGGGGTGGCTGTGTTGCGGCCTGCGGCGGGCGCATGCCGCCGGGGGCGCATGATAGCGCGGCCCGCGCCGGGATTGCTAGCGCAGGGCGATCAAGGCCTTGAAACGGTTGTACCATTTCAGCGGCATCCAGTCCGGCTGGTGGGGAACTTCGATGACCTTGCGAAAGCCGAGCTCGCGCAGGCCCAGATCGATGAGGGGTCGGGACACGGTGGTCATGTTGTCGAAGCAAATGGGGAAATCATAATCCGGATAGAAGCGCCGGGGCTCGTCGTAGGTAATGCGCAATCGCTTGTCATCGTCGATACAGGTGAAGAGAAAGAGCGTTTCGCGCGTGATGGACCCGAGATAGTTCAGGTAATAGAGGGGATCGCTGATGTGGCACATGATGGCCGAGGAGATCACGATATCCGCGGGCGCGCAGCCCGGCATCTGGTGGGTCATCTGATCGTAGGTCGTGTTGACGAACTCCACATTCAGTCCCGTGATTTCGTTGAGCAGGGGATAGACGGCGGCCAGCTTCGGATTCATATCGTAACCGGTGCAGCGCGCCGCCCCCTTTTCCAGAAAGCGGTAAAGGAAAAAGCCCGCGTTGGACGCCGTATCCGCCACGGTTTTGCCCTCCAGCGGGCCGGTGGCCGCCGCGATGGCGTCGATCCAGCCGTCATACATGGCGCGAAGCCGGGCGTTCGATGCGCAGAAGCGCGTCCACGTTTCCGGGGAAACCTCGCTGCGGCGAATCGATTTAATGTCCGACTTGTGAATCCAGATATCGGCGATACCGGTCTGGACGTCGTCGTTAAGAATGAAGGGCTGATAGCCGATGAGGCCCTTGAGTGCGCCGACCTGTTCGGGAGTCGGATTGTGCGGTCTGAGATCCACGCGTCGTGTCCTGGGGAGAGTTGGGAGCCGGGGGTGTTGTGCGGGTGTTCGGGCCGGAGCGCGCTCCGGCACACCGCGCGTTGAACGATATCAGGCGATGCTGTTCCTCGGCGACCGGCGCTTCACTCCGTGCCCTCGCCGGAAGTCGGCGTCTCGACCGGGGGCGCGACCGTTGACGGCGCGGGTGCCTCCGTCGTGGAGTCCTCCACCTTCATCGGCGTTTCCGACGGGGGTGCGGGATCTTCGAGCGGTGCCGCCGTTACTTCCGGGCTTTGGTTGAAGAGGCTTTCGGTCGTCTCGCCGCCCGGCGGCGTGCCGGAGGTACCCGCCGCGGGGCTGGTTTGGGCTCTTTCAATGGCCTGCGCCTGGGCCAGGGCGCGCTGGGCGTCCTGCGGCAGTCCCGCCTGCCGCAACACGCGGGCCAGCGCATAGTAGGCATCGGCGCTACCCGGATCGGCCAGCGTGGCCTCCTGGTAGGCGCCCGCGGCCTGCCTCAGTTCGCCATAGTCTTCGAAAAGCTGGCCGAGGTCCAGCCACAGGGTCACGTCTTTCGGATAGAGCTGGAGGGCCTGGCGAAAGGTGCGCAGCGCCTCGTCATAGCGATTGGCCTTGCCCAGGACCCGCCCCACGCCGCCCATGGCCAGTGCGTTGCCGGGCTGCGCCACCAGGGCCTGACGGTAGGCCTGGATGGACCCCTCCAGGTTGTTCATCTTCTCAAAGATATAGCCGAGATTCACCAGCGCGTCCGGTGTATTGGGCGCAAGGCGCAATACTTCCTGGTAGGCCATCGCCGCCCCTTGCAGATCTCCACCGTCCTCCAGGGGATAGGCAATGCGCATGTAGCCCTCCGGGTCCCGCGGTTCGAGTTCGATATAGCGCCGGTAGGCATAGACCGACCCCTCCAGATCCCCCGACTCGTAGAGCAACTGACCCGCGTTGAAAACCGCCGCGCTGTCGTCGGGACACTGGTACACGAGCGCCCGATAGGCTTCCACCGCCTGCGCCAGGCTCCCCTGGGCGCGAAAGGCCGTGCCGAGGCCCGCGTAGGCCTCGCGGAACGTGGGATCCAGATCGAGGGTCTTGCGGAAATCGGCGATGGCGCCATCCGTATCGCCGCTTTCCGCGCGAAGAAAGCCGCGGCCGGCATATGATTCCGCATAGGTTTCGGAGAACTGGATCGCCAGGTCAAAAAGGGCCCCCGCGAGTTGGGTGCGCTGTAGCTTTTGCATCGCCAGGCCCATCTGCGACAGGGTCATGGCGATAGCGCTCCGTTCGTCCAGCACGGTGTAGCCGTTGGGCGAGACGCAGGGAAAAGGGAGGTATTGCAGCAGGTAATCCCGGCTGGGTTGGAGGCCGCCCTGGGCCGTCGTTTCAATGAAGAAGGCGGGGTCGCTGTTCCACGTCGCAAAGACGTGGCCCCGGCCCGCCACCAGTTGGATGGGGTAGCCCAGGCGCTTTCCCACCGCGCAGTAGAGCAGCGTCATACCCACGCAGTTCCATTGCTTTTTGTCCAGCACCTGATCGAGCCCCACGAAAACATCGGCCGTCTGAACCGTGCTGTTGGCGTAGCCCTCCTCCACGTAAAAGAAGTTGGCCATGGCTGCGGCCGCGTCCATGGGGGTCGGCGCGGTGGCCACCCGCTCCCGTAGCCGCTGGGCCAGGTCGCTCAGCTTCTTGAGATAGACCGCCGGGTCGCTGGTCGGCTGGATCAGTTGCGCGGCGTACAGTGCGGCCTCCGCCAGATCGGGCGTGGCGGCGGTGTCCTGGGCCATGGCCCGCAGTTTTTCCATGGGCGCACCGGGAAGCACGGGCGTCGGTGCAGGCGCGGGTGCGGGTGTCGGCGCGGGTGTCGGCGCGGGTGCGGGTGCGGGTGTCGGCGCGGGTGTCGGCGCGGGTGTCGGCGCGGGTGTCGGCGCGGGTGTCGGCGCGGGTGTCGGCGCGGGTGTCGGCGCGGGTGTCGGTGCGGGTGTCGGCGCGGGACTCGGCCCAGGTGTCGGCGCAGATGTCGGTTCTGGCGCGGTGGGCTGGGCGAGGGCGCTGGGGACCACGAGCCCGGGGCTCAACGCCAACGCCACGAGGCAAAGCGTCGCCGCACCGGTGCGCGGCAGAAAACGAATGTAAACGCGCATGCAGTAAGAATCCTATGAATGGTTAAGTCTGCCGGTCCGCCGCGTATACTCCGGGCCAACCAGGCACCGTGACAGTATACCCGCTGTCCGGGGACGGCGGGAAATGGGCGGCCGTGCGGTATCGCTCATGAAAAGACCGTAAGTCCGTCGCCGTCGTAGCGCCGTTGGACGATAACCTTTCCCGCTTCCAGGTCCACCGGCAGGATGCCGCCATCGCGGTTCAACTCCTGCGGCTGATAGAAGCCCGTCGCCCCGAAGGAGGCCGCCCGCTCCGTGTCGAGCTGGAGGATCATGCGGACCACCGGCTCGGTCACCTCGATGAAGTCCGTCACGTCCACCGCCTCGTCGCTTATGACGATGTTCCGGTGGACACTGCCCACGCTGTCGACGCCGGCCGACGCGCGCCGACGGCGGAACTCCGTCAGGGGGCGGCGAAGGGCGGGGGGCGTCAACAGGTTGAAGGCCCGAGCAAGCAGGTTCTTCCAGGGACCGGCGGTGACCGGCCTGAGCACCACGAGGCGCGCGGACATTCGGGCATTCAGCCCGTCCACCGCGATATCCGGCTTTTCCTGGAGGAATTGCGTCGTGACCACGGGGCCGTCCGGCACCTCGGCGAAGTAGCCGCAATCCACAAAGGCGTGGCCTCCCAGGTCCAGATGGAATACGCCCCCCTTGCGGAGGTTGGCCACGAGTTTGAGACCCGGGGTGTCCACCGACCATAGCCCGGCTTCTTCAAACCAGGTCGCCCGGGGCGGAGGGCCCGGGTTCTCCGGCGCGCCGCTCCCCGCTTCGATTGCGGCCTGGGCCGACAGCAGATAAAAAGGACTCAGGCGGGCCAGGTGGCGATCATCCACGCACCGCGTGATCAGCACATGGCGTCCCACGTCCAGATGGTGCTCCAGGTGCTTCACCATGCGGGCCGCCGCGTCGCTTCTGCGGGCCTGAAGCACCGCGCCCAGGGGGATGAAGTATTCCGTATTGCGGCTGCCATAGACCCCGCCGACCGTGCCGTCCCGATGGAGAAAATGCTGAAGAAACTCGGCGCACCGGGCCGATAGGGCGGTCGCCCGCCGCGCGCCCGTGCGCTTTGCGATGAGGGCCAGAAAGCCGTAGGTCAGCGACGCGCACCCGATGTCGGCGCCCCCCTCCTCGGGAAACCAGCCTTCGGGCGATTGCAACCCCTCCAGGTGCGCCAGCAGGCGCTCCAGTTCCTCCTCGCAGCCGAGGCCGGGGTCGAGCGCGGCCAGGTTCATGAACGCCGCGGCCGCGCCCGCGATCTGGTGGCCCGGCCCCGCTTCGCCCCCGCGGGAGAGCCACTGGGCGGCGCGGTTCAGCATGTCCTTCGCGTCATTGCGGATGCCGGAGCTCAGGTGGCGTTCCAATTGGAGGATGGTCTCGGAAACATGGAAGGTCACAAGCGCCGTGGCCGCGTAGGCGTCCCGGCCGCGAAAGACGGCATCGAAGCTGCCGTTCGGGCGCTGGATCCGCATGGTGAAATCGAGCATGGCCTCGATCCAGTCCAGCAGGAGGGGCGAGCGATAGTAGGGATTGTCGGGGATCTCCAGCTTCCACGCCAGGGCCAGGCTCAGCACCAGTTCCTGCATGGGGCTGTTGGCAATATCTTCGGTTCGGTAGTGCCAGTGATTGCGGCAGGCGCAGCCATAGGTCGGCGAGTGCATGTTGCGATCCACCTGGCTCAACAGGCGGGGCATCTGTTCGAGCATGGGCCAGGCCAGCAGCGCGGAAAGCTCGTTCTGCAGGTTTCTCCGCTTCGCGCGCGTTACCATGAGGCGTGCTCCCCCGTGAAGGGGCGGGCGGGGCGGCCCGTGCTCGCCGGGCCCCCCGGGAGGAAAGTGCTGCGTTCCGCACGGTGCATTTACAGGTACTCCTCCGGGTGGGTCGTATCGCCCTTCGCCGCGGGCCGAAGGCGCTCAATGCCTTTCCGGCAGTATATAGCCCCCTTGGAAAAGATCACAACCGGGCGCCTATACTGGGCTGAAGGGTCGTATGGGTCCCCGAGACTCAAGAGTCCCCTTTTCAGTCACTTTCGAGCACAACGGCCAATGAATTACGAGTTTCTCATCGATAATACCGAAAAGATCGCCCACGCCGTGGTGCCCATCCTGGCGCTTTTTCCGGAGGCCCCGCAGAAGCTCATGATCTGCGGCACGGGCTTTTTTATACACGAGCGCGGCTGCCTCGCCACGGCGGCCCATGTGGCCCGGCTGGAGCACAAGTGGGTGCTCTACGACGCCATGCTCCTCGAATGCGATGTGGTGGTGGAACAACTCACCATCAACAAAGAAAAAGACGACCCCCGCATGAAACACGAGTGGGACATCGGCGTGCTCCAGGTGCGGGCCCCCCGGAAGACCTTCCCGACCGTCGCACTTTCGCCCAAGCTCCAGTTTCGGCGCGGCGAGCCCATCGCCCAGTATGGCTATTACGATCAGGGCGTGAAATACAAAGTGGGCTCCTTCACCGGGCTCAACGGCCTCCTCACCACCGGCGTGGTCAGCGCCGCCACCAACATCCGCATCGGCCCCATAGAGATGGGCAGCCGCCTCATCCTCGACATCAGCGCCGGGCCTGGCAGCAGCGGCAGTCCCGTTTTCGACCCCGACACCGGCGAGATCCTCGGCATGATCGTTTCCGGCAAGGAAAAGCGCGTGCTGGGGCCCGGGAGCCACCCGAACGAGTTCAAGGTGGAGCATATTCCCATGGGTATCGCCTACTCCGACCCCATCATCCACCTGGGCATGTGGCTGGAGAAGTTTTTGCGGTAGGGGCAGCAGGTTGTATTATGTTGCGAAGTGTATTTTAGGAACGCTGCAATGGCGCATTGTCAGCTTTCTTTATCGAATATATACTCATTTCAGACGGCGACGGGAGTGTCTCAAGGTGTCAGCGGCTTTATAATGTTCAGGGAGAGGGCGAGGGTGGGCACCGGCGGAAACTGTCCGCTGGTCAATGGGGTGGAAAAACTCCACCCAGGGGAGTCAACCGTGTTTCTCAGAGCACAGGTATCTTCATTGGATACGTTGAAGCGCCTCAGCGCGACGGTCGGCATTGTTCTGTCGGGTATGGCCCACGGACAGAATGCCCGGTTTGATGGTGTATCGACCGTGGGCGGACCGGGCAACGACTATGGCAACGGCGTTGCGTCCGATTTCGATGGTAATCTCTACCTTACCGGCCAGTTTGAAGGAACGGTGGACTTCGATCCGAGTTTGGCCACGGCGCTCACGGCGAGCCAGGGCAGTGACGATGCATTCATTCAAAAGCTGGACGCCAATGGCAATCTCGTATGGGCCCGGTCATTGGGCGGCGCGAGCTATGATGTCGGGACCGCTATCGCGGTTGACGATTCAGGAAACAGTTACACGATCGGAACTTTCCAGGAAACCGTTGATCTCGATCCCGGACCTGGAGAATCGTTGGCAATCGCCGCCGGAAGCCGGGATATATTTGTCGTGAAACTGGACGCCGATGGCGCCTTTCTCTGGGGTGGCGCGATGGGATCCGTAAGCATGGATATCGGCGCCGACATTGTCATCAGCGGCGACGGCGCTATCTACACGTCGGGGCGCTTTGACGGGTTCATGGATTTTGACTTTGGACCGGGTGTGCAACTCCAGGGGGCACCCGGGGCGGAAGATCTGTTCATACAGAAACTGAATCCGGACGGACAACTTCTCTGGGCGCGCACTGCGGGGGGCACGCTTAATGTTTCTGGCTATGACGTCGAGGTTGATGCGGTGGGTAACGTTTATGCGGCGGGGATTTTCTCCGGAATAGCGGACTTCGATCCCGGTCCGGGAGCGGTCTATCGAACCTGTACCGGAACGCTGAATCTGGTTGGCGAATACGATATCTTTATCCTCAAGTGGAGTTCCGCAGGCGAATTTGTCTGGGTCAGGCAGCTCGGAAGCGCGGGGGCAAACCAGCTCTATGATCTGACCGTGGATCCGTCGGGGGATGTCCTGACCGCCGGTAGTTTTACGGGAACGGTGGATTTTGATCCCAGCTCAGGCATATCACGATTGACGGCCCCCTGGTCCGACTCGAGCGGCAGTTTTCTCCACAAGTTCGGGACCGACGGGCAATTCAAGTGGGTTCGCGGGTTCTACGGCGCGCTGATGTCCGGAGGGAGCTGTCTGACCACCGATGCATCGTCCAACATCTACCTGGCGGGCGGCTTCCACGGGGCGCTGGACGCCGATCCGGGCGATGCCTACTTCCCGCTCGTGTCGGAATCGCGCTATTACTCCTCGGACCTGTTCTTGTCGAAGCTCGATTCGAGCGGGGCACTTATCGCGGCGTTTGAGACCGGCGGCAATGAAAATGATGCCATCCGGGATTTGGTCGTGGATGGTTCCGGCGGTGTTCAAGCCGTTGGCATCTACTCCGACGAAGCCGATTTTGACCTTGGCCCGACGGGCCAGGCGCAGCCGAGTGCCGGCGGTACGGACATCTTTGCGGGACGAATCTCCTTTCTGGATACGCCGCCCCATGTGCTTTCCATAATTCCGTCGCTAACTGGCCCCACCCGGCTGCGCGGCATCGAGTTCACCGTGCGTTTCAGCGAGTATGTGGAAAATTTTGAAAGTGCGGCGGATCTGGTATTCCGGCAGGCCAGTCTGAACTTCTCCGACGCCGTCATTAGCGGTGGACCGATGGCGTTCACGGTTGCGCTGGCCGATGTCGCCGGTGACGGGAGCCTCGAACTCGGCATAAACCTGGAGTCGGACATCGTGGATCGGGCGGGCAACCCGCTCGCCGCGACCGTCTTCAGTGCGCCCGTCGTATTCGACCAGAGCCCGCCGATCTTGACGGTCGAAGCGCCGAGCACCTCGCTTACGAACGTGGGCCCCGTACACTATGCACTGCACTACACAGGCGCGGACACGGTGGCTTTGACGATGGAGAAGATCGCGCTCGTGGCGACCGGCACCGCCAGCGGGGAGCTCTTTGTTACGGACGGAACGACCAGCGCGCCCGTGGTCACGGTAGACAACATTACAGGCGACGGAACGCTCAGTATTTCGATTGGGGCCGCGACGGCTTCCGATACGGCGGGCAATGTCGCCACCCCATCACCATCGAGCGACGCATTCGTGGTCGACAATACCAGCCCCCTGCCGATTATTGAATCCCCGTCGCCGCTCCTGACAAACACCGGTCCAGTGGAGTTTGTCGTGACTGCGCAGGATGCCGTTCCCTTTGTATTGACCGAAGAAGATGTGGCGCTGGTCGCGACCGGCACGGCCACGGGAAACCTGACTTTCTCGGAAGGTACGGGGAATTCTAGTTCGATAGGGATCGATAAGACCACGGGTGACGGAACGCTGAGCATTGCCTTGCAGGCGGGAGCGGTGGCGGATGCCGCCGGAAACCTGTCCCCCGAAGTCCGGGCCAGTGTCGATGTGTTGGTGGATAATACCGCGCCCTCTGTGGAAGTGGGGCCCCCTTCAACAGTATTGACCGCCGGGGGGCCGGTCATATTTCAGGTAAATTACACCGGTGCAAGCGTCCTGTCGCTGGAAGCGGACGACATCGGGCTGGAGACTACAGGCACCGCCCTCGGGCGGGTGCGTGTTGAGCACGAGTCGGCGGGGCGCGCCACCGTGACCATCGATGCTATTGAAGGCGACGGCACGCTGGGGATAGCGCTTAGTGAGGGTACTGCGGAAGATGCCGCAGGGAACCGCTGTGCGGCGGTCCGGTCCAGCGCGTCCGTCCTGGTGGACAACACGGCGCCGGGCCTATCCATAACCGAACCAAGTACCCGGGTCACGTCATCCGGCCCGCTGCCCTTTCTCTTGATCTACGAAGACGCGGAGCGCGTCAGTCTCAGTCCCGAGCAGGTCAGCCTGGTGACCACGGGCAGCGCGTCAGGCCAGGTCGCGATCAGCCAGGGAACCACCAGCACCCCCGTGGCGGTGGTGCATAAAATTACCGGAGATGGAACTATTTCCATTGCGATTGCTTCCGGGACGGCTGTGGATGAAGCGGGAAATGCGGCTCCCTCTGTTGCCTCCGTAGTACAAATCCAAATTGATAATACGCATCCCGTGATTACGCTGGAAGGTGAAGCAGCACTGGATCATGAAGTTGGAACCCCGTGGCAGGATCCAGGTGTCCACGCTGAGGATTCGGGAGGTGGGCCGGTGGAGACCACAACGGATGGGCCAGTGATCGGCGATGACGCCGCCGTGGGCACAGTTTTTACGTTGCGCTATGCCGCTCGTGACGCCGCTGGGAACGCTTCAGCAACGGTGAGCAGAACCGTCCGAATTGTGGATACCACGGCCCCGGTAATCGTCATCAACAGCGACACGATTGAGTTCAACCAGATAGACTGCCAACCCGATACCTACATTGAGCTTGGCGCATCGGCCGAGGACAATTCCGGGACTCCTATTGAAGTCATAGTTGAAGGGAGCGTGGATTCACGTGTGCAGGGAACCTACACGATAAACTACCGGGCAATCGACTCAAGTGGAAATGAGGCGATGGCTGCGCGGACAGTGACCGTACTGGACAATTGTTCCGCTGAGGGCGAAGGCGAAGGCGAAGGCGAAGGCGAAGGCGAAGGCGAGGGCGAGGGCGAAGGCGAAGGCGAGGGCGAGGGCGAAGGCGAAGGTGAAGGTGAAGGTGAAGGTGAAGGTGAAGGTGAAGGTGAAGGCGAAGGCGAAGGAGAAGGCGAAGGAGAAGGCGAAGGCGAAGGCGAAAGCGAAGGAGAAGGAGAAGGAGAAGGAGAAGGAGAAGGTGAAGGTGAAGGTGAAGGTGAAGGTGAAGGTGAAGGTGAACTTACTCTCGACGAAATCGCCGAGCAACTGGCCGATGCCTTTGCGGGTACCGATACCAATGATGATAACCGGCTCTCGTTGAGTGAGGCACGGGTGACCTATCCAGCCCTGAGCACGGATGAGTTCGAAGAACTCGACGCGAACAGCGATGGCTTCCTGAGCCTGGCGGAGTTGGAGGCCCAGATCGAGGAGCCCTCGGGCTGCAATCTGACCGCGAAGCTCGGCGAGTCCCTCGGGGATGTATTCCTCCTCGGGCTTTCGCTCCTGGCGCTGGTCGGGTTTCTGGGAACAGGCCGGCGCACCGTGTAGCCGCTGAAGAAGAAAGAAAGCCCGCGTCCCGATGAATCGGGGCGCGGGCTTTGAGTATCGAGGGGACTCCGTTGGCCGGAGTTGCCGGGGTGATTTCAGAGGGTGGAGAGGTAGTCGAGAATCGCGGATTTTACGCGGGCGAACTCGTCCGCTAGTTGACTGGCGAGGGTCTTGCCCTCGGGTGCTTCCGCGTCGGCGAGCGCCTCCAGGTGCATGGCGATTTCCTGCAGGTGGGTCGTGCCCACGTTGGCGGCCGCGCCCTTGATGGTGTGGGCCTCGCGCTGAATTTCACTGAGCCGCCCGGCGGTCAGGGCCTCGTTCAGCCGCTCGAGCCGCTCTTCGCAGTCTTCCAGGAATACCCCGAACAATTCCTTCTCGAAGTCCGTATCGCCATCCGAGGTTTCCTTGATACGGCTGAAATCCACTGCCGCCCGTCCGTCCGCTGCTGGGGTGTTCATCTTGTCTCGCTCTCCGTTCGACAGGTGCTGGAGCTGTGGATCCGCGCCACGCGGTTAAAAGTACCGCTGCCCGCGCTCCCATTACCCGCTCAGGTGAGTGTAGTAGATCCTGCCGCGCTTTTCAATCGGTAAATTGCCGCCGGTTGAAAAATATTCCATTCTCTGGTAGAGTTCTCTCAGAGGAATAACATGTTTTCTAATTCGAAGCATAATCTGGAACTGCGACTCCCACTCCTCCAGCTGCTGGAGGAACGCAGGTCCGTTGTGCCTCGAATTCTTATTCGATAATCTCCCCGAAAGGGTGATTGAGGCCGCGGGCTGGAGCCCGCGGCTTTTTTTTTGTGGTGACAACTCGGAAAGGAGGGAAGTGGAATGGAATTGGGACTGCGATAGCCCGAATCCACATGCTGCGACGCTCGCGTTGAACTTTTTCGATTGGAAAGAAAAACTACCTGGAGCGCGTAATCGCATGCGGAAACAGATTCGAGTATTAGACACCACCCTCCGGGACGGCGAGCAGACGCCCGGAGTCCATTTGGACGTTCACGAAAAAACTGCCATTGCGGAGGCCCTCGAAGCCCTCGGCGTGGCCACCATTGAGGCGGGCTTCCCCGCGTCGTCTCCGGGCGACGCCGGGGCCGTGCGGGCTATCGCCGGGCTGATCGGGGGTTGCGAAGTCGCGGCCTTGTCCCGGTGCGTCCCGGGAGATATTGATGCCGCCGGGGAGGCGTTGCGTCCGGCTGTCGCGCCGGTCATGCATCTCGTCATTGGCACATCGGATATCCACCTGGCCCACAAGTTGCACATGACCCGGGCCCAGGCGGTTTCGGCCATAGACCGGAGCGTACGCCAGGCGCGGCGGTGGGCCGAGGCGGTCCAGTTCAGCCTGGAGGACGCCACCCGGAGCGACCCGATATTCCTTCGCCAGTGTGCCGAAGCCGCCGTGGAGGCGGGCGCGTCGCGCATCAATATCGCCGATACCGTGGGCTGCATGACACCCGACGAGTTCGGCCCCATGGTGCGCGACATGGTCCAGTTTCTCGGCGCGTCCACCATCGTGTCGGCCCACTGCCACAACGACATGGGCCTGGCCACGGCCAACGCCTTCGCGGCGATTCGCGGCGGCGCGCGCCAGGTCGAGGTGACGGTAAACGGCATCGGCGAGCGCGCGGGGAACACCGCGTTGGAGGAGATAGCCGTCATTGCGGCCCTGAAGGGCGCGGGCGACACCGGCATCCAGCTCGGCGGCCTCACTGCGATCAGTGCCATGGTGGCGGCGGCCACGGGTGTGCCGGTACAGCCCAACCGGGCCATCGTCGGCCGCAACGCCTTCACTCACAGTTCGGGTATCCATCAGGACGGCATCTTGAAAGCGGCGGAGAACTACCAGTTTGTCGCGCCGGAAATGGTTGGGAAGGACGGTCACGATTTCATCCTCACCGCCCGTTCGGGCCGCAATGCCGTGTTTCACGTGGCAAAGAGCCGGGGCCATGTTGTGGCCGAATCCGATCGGGACCGAATCTACACCGAGTTTGTACGCTTTGCGGACACCGTTCACGGCGCGGTGGATGGCAGTGATCTCGATGCCCTCGTGGCGCGGGCGCTTGTAGGCTGCCGGGTTTAGGCTGTAGTCTGGAGTCTGGAGTCTGGAGGCTGAAGGCTGAAGGCTGAAGGCTGAAGGCTGAAGGCTGAAGGCTGGAGGCTGGAGGCTGGAGTGTGAACATGGGTCTTATGGGTCGAATGAAGTCATTTGGGCCCATAAGGCCCTACCCACACGACCCATAAGACCCATACGACCCATACGACCCATAAGACCCATAAGACCCATAAGACCCATAAGACCCCCAAATCCCCGGAGCACCCATGAAACGAGGTGACTACACCGCGCTGCTGCTGTTTGTCCTTCAGGCCGGTATCGCATTCTGGTATGCCCGCCTTCTGGCGCCCTTCGTGCCACCGCTCGGTGATTCCTATTTTCAGGTGCCGCTGTCGCCCCTGTCCGAGGCCCTCAGTGGCCTGCGTACCCTTGGGTATCCACTCTTCCACGCCTTCGTGGCCGGCCAGGGGCATGGCTTGCCGGCCTACCCCGAAGCCCAGATGCTGCTCCTTCTGCCCTGCGTCCTTGTCTTCGGTCTGGGGTTGCGCGCCTACGGGTTGACGGGCCCGGCCGCGCTTGTCGCCGCCTCGCCCCTGATCTGGATCGTGCCGGTGGCGCATGTCATTCCCGAAACGCCCGCGAAGTGCTTCGCCATCGCGGCGGCGGGTTTTCTCCTCTGGTTCGCCGGCACGCGTACGTTGCTCCCCTGCATCGGCCTCGCGCTCTCCATTTTCCTGGCCTATCAGATGCGGCCAGCCTTCCTTTTTCTGGTGGCCTGGGTGCCTGCCGCGTGGATTCTGCTCTATACACGCCGGTGGGGCCGACTCCATCAGGTCCGCTGGCTGGGCCAGTTCGCACGGTGCATGGCCGCCTGCGTATTGCCCCTGCTGCTTTTCAGCGCAATGCGACTCGTCCTGGTGGGTCACTTCGGTCTCGTATCTTTCGGCGGACAGAATACCATCGGCATTTCTATCGAAATGCTCGACAGCCAGACCGTATCGCGCCTTCCCGCCGGGGAACGGCCCCTTGGGCAGGTTTTTGCCCGAGGGCGCGAGGCCTGGCCCGATCCACGGTTCCTTACGAGAAAAGGGCTTCGCGACGACTGGAACTACATCGCACCGATTTACGCCGCAAACGTGAACCGCATCGGTCGCACGCTGCAGGCGAAGTTCCCGCCCGTGGAAGGCGCCGCGGGCAATGTCGAGCGGGACCAGGCCATGAGCCGCCTGAGCCTCCAGACCTTTCTCGTTGAATGGCCCATGTATGGCGACTGGCTGGCGGGCGCCGCGGTGGAGAGTTTTCGAATGGCCCTCGTCCTTCTGCTGGGCGGTGGCCGCGACGAGGGCTTTGGTCTCGGCCCGGACTATTCCCTTGTGGTGTTCCTGGCGCTGATCGTTTTGGCGCTGTTGAGCTGGCCCGTGGAGCGGCGCGCCTTTGGCGAGGGTTCCCGTCCCTTCTTCAGCCGTGCGGCGACAGTGCTCCTTTTCCTCTCGGGCACCTTCTTTCTGACCAAGATGCTGCTGGTCATCCTCGTGGAACCGCCCATCGCGCGCTACGTCGAGGCGGCGGCCTACCTGCTTCCCTGTGTATTGGCCGCGCTTTACTGGGATCGCGCCGTGATTCTCGCCGCGGCCCTCTGCGGGCGGCCGCACTGGTACAACCAGTGCTACGTCGCCTATCCCGCAGTGCCCGACACGGCCCACACGCCGCCCTGGCGCCTCTGGGCGTCCCGGGCGCGCCTGTCGCGTCGTGTCGCCCTGTCGGTTCTTGCCGCCGTCGCCCTCGCCGTCCTGGTCATGATCTGGACCTCCCGCGACGCGCGCCTCTTTCACGCCCTCGCGACCGATCCCGAGAGCGTTCGCGACCGTCTCCTGCAGGCCGGGCCGCCGGTGGCCTGGCGTGGGGACGACGGGGCGACCCTCCTGCACTATGCCGCACTCCAGGGCGATGTGGAACTGGTGCGGCACCTCATCGCCGAGGGCGCGGACCCCGGCGCGACCACGCGCGACGGCGCGCAGGCGCTGCACTGGGCCACGCTGGGAAAGGGGGACGGCGCCGTCGTGCCCCCCCTGCTGGCGGCGGGCCTGTCTCCCCAAACAGCGGGCCCCCTGGGGCTCAGTCCCCTCCATCTGGCCGCGCTCTTCGGGAATACCGGCGTACTGGCGGCCCTGATGGACGGGGGGGCCGATCCGAATGTCCGAAACAAAGCGGGGGTGGTTCCCCTGCACCTGGTCGATTCCGTGGCGGCGGCCACCGTGCTGCTGGCGCGGGGGGCGGCGGTTGACGCGGCGGACCTCAACGGCGCGACGCCCTTTCTGTGGGCGCACAATCGGGAACTTGCGGAATTCTTCCTTAGGCACGGCGCAAACATCAACGCGCGGGAAGACTGGCGATCCTTCATTCGCCGGGGTACGCCGCTGCTGAAGGCGGCATATCACGGGGATTACGAAACGGCCCACTGGCTCCTGGAGCGCGGCGCGGATCCGAACGCCGGAGATATCAATGATTTCAGCGCGGTGTACTACGCCATCTGGCGGGGAAACACCGCCCTGCTCCAGTTGCTTCTGGATCGCGGGGCGGACCCCATGCACCCCGGCCGCTGGATGGCCTACCATAGCGACGCCCTCACCGAGCGCTTTACCGATATAATAGGCAAGACCGTCGGGACGCATGAGAAGCGCGCAAGTTTTCATAAGCTGGTTCACGACGAGGCCCGGATGCACCCCCTGGACTGGGCCGCGTTTCTGGGCAACACCCGGGCCATGGAAGTGCTCATCGCACGGGGCGCGCGCCTGGACACGCACAACGAGTATGGTATGTCCGCGATCCACTGGGCCATCCTGGGCAATCGCGGTCCCGCCGAGAAGTTGCTCCGCGCACGGGATCCGGGGCTTGCCCAGCTCGACGATGCCCGCCTTCCCGTACGCGCGTTTCGCGCCGCCGTTCTCGCGGGCAAGCGCAATTTGGGACCGATCATTCCACCGCCCGCACGCGAGGGGAATCCCGCTCCCGCGCCGCCCCCGTCCGGCTGAAGGCGCGTGCACCCGCGTGCCGTGCCTGTTCTGGTGGACCAGCCGCTGCCGAATATGAGACCATTTCGAGCAGCGCCTTTCCAGTCTCCGCGATTAGCGACCATCCCGAAGGGCGCGCCCGGCGAAGAAGCCGGCACCGCTCCGCGGGGGAGCGCGGACACCCGCCTTTAACGAGAGAGATCAGTACAACCATGTCGAAAACGGCCTTTTTTCAGTGTGAGGAAGCGGAGAAGCACGATACCGGCTCGGGCCATGTGGAATCCCCGGGCCGCATGGGCGCCATCCGCAACGCCATGCAGGCGGCGGGTCTCAAGCCCGATCTGCTGCTGGAAAAAAAGCCGGCCCGTCTGGACGACTTGTCCCGATGCCACGCCGAGGCCCACATCGGCATCGTGCAGCGCTATTGCACCACGGGGGAAGAGTTCAACGACCCCGACACGGCGATGGGACCCGGCTCCTGGGAGGCGGCCATGCTTGCCGCGGGCGGTGCGATCGAAGCGGCGCGGGCGGTGCTCGAAGGCCGCTGTGACAACGCCTTCAGCGCCATGCGCCCGCCAGGACACCACGCGGAGCGCAACCGGGTGATGGGTTTCTGCCTGTTTAACAATGCCGCCATCGCCGCCCGCTGGCTTCGTACGGAAGGCGGTCTCGATCGCGTGGCGATCCTGGACTGGGACGTGCACCACGGAAACGGCACCCAGGACATCACCTACAACGACGACTCCATCTACTACGCCAGTATCCATGAGGCCCCGCTCTATCCCGGAACGGGGCACCCCTCCGAGCGGGGGAAGAACAACACGAATCTAAATATCACCATGTCCTATGGGAAAGGCCCTGAAGACTGGCTGGGCGCAATCACGGATACGATTCTACCGGAGTTCGAGCGTTTTGATCCCCAGTTTCTCATCATTTCCTGCGGCTTCGACGCCCATCGCCTCGATCCGCTGGCGAGCCAGCGGCTGGAATCGGAGACTTACGGCGAGATGACGAAGCTGGTCAAGGGTGTGGCGGGGGGGAGGGTCATATCGCTGCTGGAGGGCGGTTACAATCTTCAGGCCCTCGGAGAAAGCGCCGCGTATCATTTCCACGCGCTTCAGCGTTAGGCGGCGGTACTATCGGCGCCTGAGCAGTCTTCCGTGTAGACGCTGAAATATGCGGCGGAAGGCCGAGCGGAACTTCTCCCAGCGCGAGGGCTTCGCCTCGACCTCGTCCATGGCAAATCGCTGGGCCTTTTCACGGCGATGAGCGCGCTGGTAGATTTCAAGCAGTGCAGCACCGGCAGCTTTTGCATTGGCATAGCGTTCGAAAGGATCTTGGGCGAGCGTTTTTGCGAGAAATTCGTCGCAGCCCCGGGGCAGATTTTTCCCCAGCATTTCTGGAGAGACCCCCTCGGGCGGCAGTTCGCCGGTGAGCATCTCGTAAAACATGACGCCCAGAGGATAGAGATCCGCCCGGAAATCCGCGAGGGCGGCGTTACGTTTCTGTTCGGGGGAGTTGTATTCATTGCGCCCGAGATTGGATCCGAAGAGGGTGAGCCCCTCGTTGCACTGATTCTTGCGCGCCAGCCCGAAGTCGATGACCTTTACCACGCCATCCTTGCGCAGCATGATGTTCTCCGGGGCGATGTCCCGGTGGATGTATCGCTGGTGCACATAGTAGAGCCCGCGCGAAGCAAGGCAGATCACGTGAACGGCCGAGGCGAAATCCATGGGGGTATGGCGGAACATCCACTCCCGGAGGTTGCAGCCCTTGATGTACTCCATGGTGTAATAGAGGCGGCGACCGTCTTTTCCTGCGTCATAAAGATCGACGACATTCGGATGGTGCAGGGTGCGGAGCACCTCCACTTCCCGGGCGAAACGGGCCACGATCCAATCGTGGTCCCGGTGCTTTTCGTGGAGTACCTTGAGGGCCACCTGGCGATGTTTGGCCTCGTCGTGGACCAGATACACCGAGCCCATGCCGCCGTAACCGAGCAACCGGCCCACCGCGTATCGGTTGGATATACGCAGGCCCTCAAGGTTCTCGTACTTCATGGACAATTCTGGCCCTGTACGCCAAGCTGCACGCAGTTCTCCCGTCCGGGATTGTGTGGAAGGGGGCAATCCCGCTACATTAGGATCCATGTGCGCCGCGCGATGCAAGTTTTCACGGCGGGCCCGGCGCACCCCATTTGAGCCGCCCTCCGGGGCGAGAGAGGTATCTTTCCTTGTCAAAACCCGAAAAAGCCTATAAGAATCTGGATTTCCTGAACTCCCCCGACGCGCGCCAGATCCGCGTCCTGTGCGAATTTGCCGAGCCGAAAAGCCGCTTCAGAAAGTACCGCGTCCGCGACACCATCGTGTTTTTCGGTTCCGCCCGCACCCTGGCCCCGGAAGTGGCCGCCGAACGGCTGGAAAAGATCGAGACCGAGTTGGCGGGGCTGGAGACGCTCGATTCCGAGCAGGCCCGGCGACTCGCCGTGGCGCGACGGGACGCCGCCAATGCAAAGTACTACGGCGAGGCCGTGGCCCTTTCCGAGCGGCTCACCCATTGGTCCATGCAGTTGAAAAACCAGGGTTACCACTTCGTGGTCTGTTCCGGCGGTGGTCCCGGGATCATGGAAGCCGCAAATCGAGGCGCCCGGCAGGCGGGTGGGCGCTCGGTGTCGCTCAACATCAGTCTGCCGATGGAGCAGGCGGGCAACCCCTACCAGACGCCCGAGCTCGCCTTTGAGTTCCACTACTTTTTCGTGCGCAAGTTCTGGTTCGTTTACCTGGCCAAAGCGCTGATCGTGTTTCCCGGCGGTTTCGGCACCATGGATGAACTCTTCGAAGTGCTCACCCTGGTGCAGACCCACAAGACGGCGAAGGACATGCCCATTGTGCTATTCGGCCGCGAATTCTGGGAGCGGGTCTTCAATTTTGAGGCGCTCGTGGAACTCGGCTATGTATGCCCGGACGACCTGAAGCTCTTCACCTTCTGCGACACGGTGGACGAGGCCTATGATTATCTTACCCGACGGCTTACCGACCTCTATCTGGACGATCACGGTGTTCCCAGGACGCAACCGAATCCGGTGGTGGACTGACCCGCAAGGGTGAGCGTGCCGACGTGGGGAAAAATGGAAAACGGGACAGCAGGTGGCGAATTCCCTGCTGTCCCGAAGAAGGGCGTGCTTGAGCCCGCTGCGACCGAGTCCATCAGTTTCCGGAGATCGTCTCGCTGGTCTCGTCTGGTTCGGCACCCTGCTCGTAGCGTATGGCCGCCGATACATCGATTCGGAAGCCATTCCAGCCGGTGACGTTCCATTCCACGGGGGTGGCATAGGCCACGAAGCTGGTACCGTCGCCCTCCACGCGATATTGGTAGCCGCTGCGCGGTCCGGTCCAGTCGCCACCTTCGAGGAAGGGGGGTGATGCGCTGGTCAGGTCGGTAATGTCGTCGGCATATTCATAGTGCTGGGTGTTGTAGCTGGTTTCCGCATCGAGGATTACGCGCAGGCTGGCAATGGCGGAGGCTTCATTGGCCTGGATGCGGGTCCGAATGTAGTTGGGTACGGCGATGGCGGCAATAATGGCGATGATTTCGACAACAATCATCAGCTCGATCAGCGTGAATCCCTGGTTGTTTTTCATAGCGGGTTCTCCTTTACTGGGCATTTTGCTTCGCGCACAGCAAGAGGATGCAAAGTATGTGCCAATGTGCCACGACAGTGTTAAGTTCCTGTAATTAGTTGACTTGAGGAAAACGGGCAACCTTGCGGGGATTGCGGGTCGCGACAAAATTTGTCGTCTGGCGACGTTCGCGGTACACGGATTGCAAGAAAGAACATGAAAATTTCCCCAGGTTGCGTTTGCTGTAAGTGGTTGCGGCGACGGATTTTTGGCGATCTTGCCGGTGGGGTGGATGAGGCGGAGTGTAAAAAATCGCACTTGAATTGACCACCATCGTCCCTGCTACATTCCCCGGAGACACAGGAGAAAACCATGGCCACCATCGACCTGAATCGGACCTCGGCGGGTGACTTCGTTCAACGTCTGGACGCGATAAACACGTCCGACCAGCGCCGCTGGGGTACGCTGGACCCGGCCGCCCTCATGCGCCATCTGAACTATGTGTTCGAAGCTTCCCTCAACGAGCAACGGGCGGAGAAGGTCTTTATCCCGTTGCCGCGCTTCGTGGTCTGGTACCTTTTCTTCGTCTGGTTCACCCGATGGCCCGAAGGGAAGATAAAAGCGCCGGACAGCTTCTGCCCCGATGGCGATGCGATGCTGGAGGAAGAGCGGGCCCGGTGTGTAGCGGCCCTGTGGCGTTTCGTGGAAGCGCTGGAGACCGCGCCGGAGCGGAAGGGCTTCAGTCCCCTTCTGGGAAACATTTCCCTGCGCCGCTGGTCCCGCGTGCATGGAGTCCACCTGGCCCATCACCTCCGGCAATACGGGGTGTGATTACTCGGCGGTCGCGCCACTCAGGCTGAATCGCTCGCCGAGGTAGTATTTGCGCGCGGTCGGATCGTTTGCGATTTCGTCGGGCGTGCCGGAGACGCGCACCTCGCCCTCGATGATAATATAGGCGCGATCGGAGATGCCGAGTGTTTCGCGCACGTTGTGATCGGTGATGAGCACGCCGATGCCCTTCTTCTTCAATTGGCCCATCATGTCCTGCAGGTCGGCCACGGCGATGGGGTCGATACCCGCGAAGGGTTCATCGAGAAGAAAGACCTTCGGATTGGTCACGAGAGCCCGGGCGATTTCCGTGCGGCGTCGCTCGCCGCCGGAGAGGGTGTAGGCGGGGCTGTTGGCAAGATGGGCGATGTTCAGTTCGTCCAGGAGTTCGTCGGCCCGCTTGACCCGTTCCGCCTTGGTCAGGGGCTGATACTCCAGGATGGCGAGGATATTTTCGCGAACGGTGAGTTGGCGAAACACCGATGGCTCCTGGGGCAGATAGGCCATGCCGGCCCTGGCCCGGAGGTACATGGGCATTTTTGTGATGTCATGGCCGTCGTAGAAGATCTTGCCCGAGTCGGGGCGCAGCAGCCCCACGGTCATGGTGAAGGTGGTGGTTTTTCCCGCGCCATTGGGGCCGAGGAGCCCCACGATCTCGCCCGGATTCACGGCAATGGACACGCCCCGGACGACCTTCCGCTTTTTGAAGGACTTTTCCAGGTTTTCCGTGTGGAGCAGGGCTGAATCGGTTTTGGGCACGTGTCTACTTTCCTCGCGTTACTTCACCACCCATAGAGGCACTTGAAACGATGTAGGGGGGCTTTCCAGCCCCCCAATTTCATGCAACGCAGTCGTTTGAAACAATCTACGGGGTAGCCGTCCAACTTCGTTGCTCGGCTTCGGGGCTGGAAAGCCCCCGCTCCATACCTCCCAGGAATACTGGAACAACGAACAAACCACCGCTATCCAGCGGGGACTTACAGTCCCTTAATCATAGCGGGGTAGGCCGCGTTGAGCAAGAGTCTGTTCTGTCGGGCCTGTTCTTCCGGGGTCTGGTCCTTCTTGGCGATCAGGGCTTTCACCTCGTCGCTGAGGGCGATCCCGTCCCAGGCGGCCCGCTTGTACATGCCGGGCTTCCGGATGACCGCGTTGAGCTGCTTGATTACGTCGGCCTTGGCGCCCACGAGCACCGAGGTCTCCTGGCTTTCCAGCATATCGCGAACGGTCGCGTTGAGCTGGGCCATGACCTGCTTGCCGGGGTTGTCGCCGCTCGCTTTGGCCTGGCTCTTGAGGGTATTGATCAGGCCTTCAAAATCGGTCACATCCGCCTCCGTCAGTTCGCCGGGCAGGGGCGCGCCACCGCCACCGCCACCACCCGCGCCACTGCCGCCCTCGGCGCCTTTCAGCGGCATCTTGTCGACGGAGGTCTGCTCCAGGGAGAAGGCGCCCGTCTCCATGTTGATCATGATGCGCTCCGCGGCCAGATTCTTAAAGGTGTCGGAATCCATCACGGGGTTGCCGGTGAAAACCAAATCGCCCGATTCCAGGTTCCAGTCGGCGTGCTGCGCCTTGATCTGTCCCTGGGGATGTTTGATGTCCACATTGCCGTCCATCTTGATCTTCGACGGCATGGAGGATCCTTCTTTCCACTCAAAGGTGATGTTGTTGGCGCGTATCGGCAAGCTCGGCTTTGCGGCATCATCGGAGAGCAGTTCGATGAATACGCCCCCCGTGAGCGAGTCCAGTTTACCGGTCTGGATATTGCCCTTCATCATGCCCGCCTTGACCGACATGGAGTTGTAGCCATCGGCGCCGCCCTGGGCGAGGGCCGGTGCGGCGATCAGCATCGCCCCGAGTAAGAATGCGGCAATCCGCCTCATGGTTTTTCTCCCGTAAAGGTGATAACACCCGATACTTCATACAATTCCATGGAATTTGAATCAGGGTAAAGGCGCAGTCGAGCCGCCTCAAGCTTTTGTGTGGGGCTGGTAATCGTAAGGGGCTTGTCGCTGAAGGCCATACCGGTGCCGCTGTCTTCGCCTTCCCGGGGTGCAATTTCCCAGGTAATCTCCTCAAGGGCGATGGCCATATCGTCGATCTGGGCTTTCACGCCGCCCTTCAGGACCGCGCGCTGATTTTCCTGGAAGGTTCCGCTTGCGGCTTCGAAGTGAATTTGAGAGTCTTCCGGCTTCTGTTGCGGCACGACGGCCTGAGCGCCCTCGAAGGAAAGCTCCGCACCGCTTCCGTCCATATTGCCCGTTACGCGCTGGGCGCGAATGGAAAGCAGGGGCTTCTCCTCCTGGCCGGGCGCTTCGCTGGAGGGCCAGAGATGCATTTCGATATTGGTCATGTCCATGGCGTTTTCCGGTACTTCCGCGGAAGCGCTTTCCGCGTCGGGCTGGGCCGGTGGCGCGGCCGGCGGCGCACCGTTTCCACAGGCGGCCAGGGTCAGCGCCGGGAAGACTACAACAATCCAGTATTTCACAGGCTTGGCCTCGGGTTCTTGTGGTATACCGCCTTGAGGCCCTTCAGCGTCAGGTACGGATCCACCACGTCAATCGACTTGCCCACCTCCGCCATCACATGGGCCAGACCGCCCGTGGCGATGACCCGGGGCTTGCCACCCATTTCCTCGCCAAATCGGCGCACCATGCCGTCCACCAGATCGGCGTAGCCATAGGTCAGGCCGGAGCGGATGTTGGTGACGGTGTCGCGGCCAATGGCGAACTCCGGCTTCGTAATTTCGACGCGTGGCAGTTTCGCGCAATGTTCGAACAGGGCCTCGGCGGACAGTTGGATGCCCGGTACGATGGCGCCGCCGCGCCACTCCGCTTTCGCGGTGACGGCGTCGAAGGTGGTCGCGGTTCCAAAATCGATGATGATCAGAGCGCCTTCGTGCTCTTCGATGGCCCCCACGGCGTTCACGATACGGTCCGCGCCCACTTCCTTCGGGTTATCGCACTGCAACTGGAGGCCGGTCTTGACGCCCGGGCCGACCATGAGGGGTTCCACGCCAAAGGCGGTCTTGCTCACCTCGGTCAATGCCATGTTCAACTGGGGGACTACGCTGGAGATGCAGCAGCCTTCGATAGACTTCGGGTCCACGCCGTCGTTGTGAAGCAGCATGGTGAACAGAATACGCAGTTCATCGCCCGTGCGGTAATTGCCGGTGCTCACGCGCCAGTGACCCTGCAAGGTGTCGCCCTGGTACAAACCCAGCACGGTATTGGAATTTCCAACATCTATGACTAACAGCATGGCCTCTTGATCCGTGTAGACGAATTTGGAATGGAGATATTTAGTACGTTGACCGGTCGGGTTCCGCGCCTCGGTTTACAGCGGTTTGATAAGCAGTGAAAGATCGATCGCCGGCGCGGAGTGAGTCAGCGCGCCGACCGAGATGAGATCCACCCCCGTTTCCGCCATGGCGCGCACCCGCGCCAGGTTCACGTTTCCGCTGGCTTCCAGCAGGACCCGCCCCCCGTTGTGCGCCCGGCTTATCCGCACCGCCTCCGCCATGGTTTCGTTATCCATGTTGTCCAGCATTACCACATCGGCCCCCGCCTCCAGGGCCTCGCCCAGTTCCGCCAGATTGGTGACTTCGATCTCCACCCGCATAAGGTGGTGGGCCCCGGCGCGCGCGCGGGCCACCGCCGTGGCGATGCCCCCCGCCGCGGCAATGTGGTTCTCTTTGATCAGAATCCCGTCGGCAAGATTGTAACGGTGATTGGCGCCGCCGCCATGGCGCACCGCTTCCTTCTCCAAATGGCGCAGCAGGGGGGTTGTCTTGCGGGTATCGCAGATCCGGCATTGCAACCCCTCGACCGCCGCGACAAAGTGTGAGGTGATTGTGGCGACGCCCGACAGGCGCTGCACGAAATTCAGGCCGGTCCGCTCCGCGGTCAGCACGGCCCTCGTCGCTCCGGTAAAGCGCGCAACGACCTCGCCCGAGGCAAATGGGGCGCCGTCGTCCAGCCCCGTCCAGTCATCCACAGCCGCCCCGCAGTGGTCAAAGGCGTAGCGGTAGGCCGCCATGCCGCTCAGCACCCCCGCCTGCTTGGCCAGCAGGGTGACCGTGCAGCGGTCCCCGACAGGCACCAGGGCGCGGGACGTGAGGTCGCCCTGACCGATATCTTCGGCCAGCGCGGCGGCGACGGTGTGCTGGAGGGCGTGAATCATGACTGGTTTTACCTGGCTGGAAACGTGGGGGACAACATTCCATTTTGGAGCACTATTGACCTGAACGTTAATCCCGAATAGTACCACAAAAGCGCCAGGGGGTGCGAAAACAGCGCGTAGCGGAGGCCGGGCACTCCGGATTGTTACCGCTTTGTTACGTCCATTCGTGTCGCCGCTCGCTATCCTGGTTTCGTTACTATGACCAGTTGAAACAAACGATTGGAGATACCACCATGCGTATACGACTCTTGCTGTTCATTATTTGCGCCGCGCTTACTTCGAGCGCGGTTCTCGCTGCGCCGCAGGAGAAGACCGTTGCCGCGGGGCTTTTCAAGAACGGGCTGGCGGTCATTACCCGGGAGTACACCGTGCCGGGGCCGGGCACCTATACCTTTGCCTCGCTCGGCAGTCCGGTTCACGGCACGCTCTGGGTGGAGAGCGCGGCGGCGGTCGTGGCGCGATCCGGGAGCGAGACGGTGGAAGTAGCGTCCGGAGCCACCGCGACGGCGGGGTCCGCGAACCTGCTGGTGGGCAAGCAGGTGGAGATCGGGCTCCGGCTGGAAGGGGCCGATCCGTTCACGGGGGTGCTTATCGCAACGCCGATAGTCCCGCAGGAGATTCTGGATCCCTATCGCTCGGTCCGGCCCGCCCCGGTGGGTCCGTCCACGTATGTGATCGAGCGCGACGGACTTCGCAGCTTCGTTGCGGCGGACCTGGTTGCCTATGTGAGGGCGCTGGAAGCCCTCGGGCCGGAGACGGAAGAGCGGTCGGTGCTCGTGCTGGAGGTTGGGGACGGGGCTCCGAGTCCTTCGGTCATCCGCGTGCGCTACCTGGCCCATGGTCTCTCCTGGGCGCCAACGTATCGGATTGACCTTGTGGACGGCGACACCCTGCGTATCGGCCAGTCGGCGGCGATTCGCAACGAGCTGGAAGATCTGGAGGGCGTGGCGCTGGATCTAATCTCGGGCTTTCCCAACGTGGAGTTTCTGCAGGTGACATCGCCTTTCGCTGCGGATGCCACGTGGAGCGCCTTTCTGTCGCAACTCGTGCAACAGCCCCAGCGCTTCAGCACCGCGGTGACCCAGCAGATCCTCAGCAACAACGTGGAGCCGCAGTTTGTGCCCGGATCTTTCGCTGCGCCCACCTTTACGCCGGACGATGGCGCGGACATTCACTATGCGCCCATCGGGGCTCAATCGGTGAAGCGCGGCGGCGCGCTGGTGCTGAAGACTGCGGAAGCCGACGCGCCCTATGAGCGGGTGGTGGAGTGGACACTGGATCGGACGCGGCAGATGAGCGGGGACACGGAGGCGCCGGCGGAAGATATGTGGGATGCGTTGCGCTTCCAGAATCCCCTGCCCTTTCCCATTTCCACGGGACCGGCGATGGTGGAATCCCAGGGGCGCTTTCTGGGTTCAAAGACAATCCGCTGGACGCATCCGGGCGCAACGGCCCTGGCCTATGTCAGCAAGGCCCTGAGCGTGCGCGGCGACTATGAGGAGCAGGAAGTTTCCCGCCGGGAGATCGTGGAACTGGGCTTCCCCGTCATCCAGAGCACAGTCCAGGGAAAGCTTAGGGTACGCAATCAGCGCGCGGAAGCGGTGGCCATGATCATCCACGAGGAAATTGACGGCGCCCTGCGACGGGCCGACGGCGAACCGGAATCGGTCGTGGGGGCGGCGGGACCCGGTCGCCGAAACCAGAGCACGCGGCTCACGTGGAATCTTACGCTGGCGCCCGGCGAGGAGCGGGAGATCGCGCTGGAGTATACGATGATTGTGCGCTGAAGGCGAGAAAGGACCGAGCGCGGCAGGCCGCGCTGGAAAACTGCTCAAGTACTGGGAGTCGAGACCCGGACGTCGCGACATTTTTATTTCGGGGCTTCAGTCGTTAGAATCAGGGCACTTCCAAACCGCGATGGAGAGCCCGCGATGAACGCCACACGTGATGCCGCCGACTATTATCGGGATCATGGCTACTATTGCCATGCCGCGCCCGTGCTTTCACCCGGAGAGATTGACGCCACCCTCCGCGGGATGGAGCGGGTGCGCGATGGTCACTACGAGACGGGCATTCCCCCGGAGGACTCGCCCTGGAAGCCGGGCAACGATCCGCGCACGCTCTGCAAGATCGAGATGGCCCAACAGTGCAATCGCGCAATCATGGCGGCGGTTGCGAATCCGCGGCTGGGAGAGGTGGCCGCAGGTATCACCGGCGCTTCGATGATTCAGGCGTGGTGGGTGCAGCTCCTGATCAAGCCTCCCGTTGCGCCCGAGGGTGATTTCAAGACGAACGTGGGCTGGCACCAGGATTTTCAGTATTGGGATTGCTGGGAGGAGGGGAGCGAGGTATTTACCGCCTGGCTGGCCCTGAGTGATGTGACGGAGGAGGCGGGCTGTATGCACTTTGTTCCGGGATCCCACACAAGGGGTCTGCTGGGGCAGGGCGACTTCTACGGGCAGGATCTCGAAGCCCAGTCCCACGGGATTCGCGTGCCCGACGGCAAGGTGTGGTCGGAGGCATCGGGCGCGCTTCCGCCGGGCGGCGTGAGCTTTCACCACAGTCTCACGCTCCACGCGAGCGGGCCGAACCGCAGCGGGATGCCGCGCTGCAGCCTGGCAATTCACCTGCGCACGGAGAAATCCAGGCCGAAAAACGGCGAGCGGAAAGGGCTCGCCGAATTCATCGACGATTCCTCACGCTGTCCGATCCTCTTCGGAGGGTGAACACCTCGCATCGCCTTCCGGTCTTGATCGTGACCAAGCGGAAGCGCCCCATGCGGGCCTGCTCAGGCATGCATGGGGCGCTTTCATAGCTTCAGAGGCCCGGGGCCTTATTCTTCCTCGCCATTCTCGTCGTTGCTGGAATTCTCATCGGGCTCCGCATCGGCGCCTGCGACAAGGCCGTCCGCAACCGCAGATACAAGTCCAGCGGTCGCCTTGTCGAGTTTTTTCTGCCTCTTTTCCTCTTTCTTCTGTTTCTTCGCCATTTCTTTCTGGCGTTTCTCGTAATTGAAGTTTTGCTTGGCCAATGAAGTGAACCTCGGCGGTTGACGGCTATTGGGAAATGGCCGACGGGCGTGGTGGCCCTAATCGTGGGTATCGCATGAACGCGGGCGATGCACAAGCACCGAGAGCGGATCGAATTCAGGCCCTGGGGAAAGCCCGGTTCGCGTAGCGCGAAGACCGGCAGGCCCGGAAGGAGGTTCTGCCCCAGACGGGGCAACGCGGGCAGTGTATCACACCCAGACGGGGTGAACTACGAATTTCAGTTGACAGTTGACAGTTGACAGTTGACAGTTGACAATGGGCAATGGGCAATCGGCAATGGACAATAGGTAGTGGGCAAGACCTTTCTAGGTCCCAGCCTACTTCGCTGTCCACTGTCCACCGTCCACCGTCCACCGTCCACTGTCCACTGTCCACCGTCCACTGTCAACTATCAACTATCAACTATCAACTATCAACTATCAACTATCAACTATCAACTATCAACTATCAACTATCAACTATCAACTCTCTTCCTCGTTCCCGGCAGGAAGGCCGCCAATAGCCCCAGTAGCGGCAGCCAGGCGCACACGTGAAACACGTAGTCGATGCTGGTCAAATCGGCGAGCTTGCCCAGGGCGGCGGAGGCGATGCCGCTGACGCCGAAGGCGAATCCAAAGAAGAGTCCCGCGACGAGACCGACGCGTCCGGGTACGAGCTCCTGGGCGAAGACGAGAATAGCCGAGAAAGCCGACGCAAGTATGAGACCGGCAAATATACTCAGGATGACCGTTCCCGCGAGGCCCATGTGAGGAAGGGCCAGAGAGAAGGGGGCCACGCCGAGTATGGAGACCCAGATGACCGCCTTGCGACCGAAGTGATCGCCCAGGGGGCCGCCAGCGATAGTTCCGGCCGCGATGGCAAACAGAAAGATGAAGAGGTAGACCTGGGAGGCCTGAACCGACACCCCGAATTTCTGGATGAGGTAGAAGGTGTAATAGTTGGTGAGGCTGATGAGGTAGAAGTACTTCGAAATGATGAGTATGACCAGTACACCGAGGGCCACTATGGTGCGGCTGCGGCTGAGCTGAAACTTTCGCGGGGCTGCTTTCGCTCCCGACTTGGCCCGGCCCGCGTGGAGTCGCGCGGCGTACCAGCGGCCCACGGCGGAAAGGAGCACGATGCCGATGCAGGCGACGATGGAGAACCAGGCGACGGCGTGCTGTCCCCGGGGCACGATGATCCACGCGGCCAGGAGGGGACCCAGCGAACTCCCGAAGTTACCGCCGACCTGAAAGAGGCTCTGGGCGAAACCATGGCGTTTTCCGGCGGCCATATGGGCGAGGCGCGAAGCTTCGGGGTGGAAGATGGACGAGCCGGTGCCAATCAGGGCCGCCGCCACGAGGATTGCATGAAAGGATGCCGCGCGGGACATGAAGAGCAGCCCCACGAGGGTAATCCCCATGCCGGCCGCGAGGGAGTAGGGCTTGGGGTTGCGGTCTGTATAGAGCCCCACCAGCGGCTGGAGCAGGGAGGAGGACAGTTGGAACGTAAGCGTAATGAGGCCAATTTCGGTGAAGGTGAGCCGGTAGCTTTCCTTGAACACGGGGTACATGGCGGGAATCAGGGCCTGAATCGTGTCGTTGAGCATGTGGGACAGGCTCAGGGCCACCAGGACGCTCATGGCGGTGGCGGAGGCCGCGGCGATGGCGGCTTCCTGGGCATGTTCAATCTCTTCGTAGACCGCGTCTTCCGCAATATCGCTCATGGGTACTTCCGTGGTTGGTTTGAGGGGCTGCCGCCTGCCCATCAGGGGCGCTATGCGCATCGGGAATGGGTAGGGCGGCTATTGTAACAGATCGACCGCGCACTCGGACTTGCCCCGACTTGCCGGAAAGGGGGAGAATAGGGCTTTCTACTCCGCCCCTGTCGCAAGAACCTCCGTTGGAATTCTCATGAGCACCTTGAAAGTCCGCACCTTTGCGCTTCCCTTGTATTTTCCTGTTCTGCTGTTTTCAGTCTTGCTCGCGATGGACGTGCGTGCCTTTACGCCCCCCGAAGCCGACCCGAGTCTGGCGGCGTTTCGCATTCTGCCCTATCTACAGGAGCCGGCATGCACGGGCATGCGGATCAACTGGTTCACCACCGTCGGGGAGCCTGGGACCCTGCAGGTGTCGCCGGAGGGCGGTGCCGGCGATGTGCGGGAGATCACGAGCACGCCTGTACCCATGGCCGAGGCCCTCTATTCGGCACTGGAGGAATCGGAGCGGCCGCAGTTTTCAGACATGTTTGCCAATGCGAACTTCAAGCACTCGATCCTGCTGGAGGGACTTCAACCCGGTACGAAGTACATGTATTCGGTGCGCCAGGGCGAAAGCACCTTCAGCGCGACGTTTCGAACCGCGCCCGCGCCGGACCAGGCGGAGCGGCTGCGCATCATTGCGTTCGCGGACTCTGAGACGGATCCGGAAGGGCGAGTGACGTTCCGCTCGTGGGAGCCCGCCTTTCAGCACCCCGACGGCACGGGGCGTCCTGCGGATGTGACAAAGTACCTCGTGACGGAGACGGAAGGCTTTATTGAAAACCTGAAGGTCATCGATGCGCGCCAGCCCGATCTGGTGATGCTGGCGGGCGATATCGTGCAGGGCGGCGGCTATCAGCGCGCCTGGGATGAATTCTTCTTTCACACCGCGGGGAAGTTCGGCACCCTGATGACCCACACGCCCCTGCTGCTGGCGATGGGCAATTGGGAAACCTTTGGCGCGCGCAACGGCGAGTATGCCCCGGAAGCCGTCCATGCCAGCCGGCGGAAGTCGCTGGCTCACATCGACGGCGCGCCAAACAACAACCCGAAGTATGACAATGCCTACTATCGGACCGACTACGGTCCCGTCACGATCCTGACGCTGGACTCGACGAACGGAGTGCCCGACGATACGGATTTCGACACGAACATAAACATCGATATGGCGACCTATCCCGGCGATGACCAGCCGGATTTGAATCCGGGCTCGGATCAGTGGAACTGGACCATGGAGCAACTCCAGGACGCCCGTGGGAAGGGCCAGGTGATCTTCGTGCAATTCCACCATGTGCCCTATTCAAGCGGCGGGCATATTCTGCCCGTGTCCATGAAAGACAGCAGCGGCCAGGCCGGCGTGCCCATGCGCGCCTACACACCGTCCTTTCAGGAATATGGTGTGGCCGCGGTGCTCTGCGGGCATAACGAGACCTTCGAGCGCTCCCGCGTGGGCGATGTGCTCTTCTATGACGCCGGCGTGGCGGGTGACGGTATCGCCGGACCGGAGGACGTGAAGGATCCGCGCTGCGCCAACCCATGGCAGCAGTGGATTGCCCACAAGAACGACCCCGAATTGTGGAAGGGCCGGCAACTGGTCCAGGGCGGGCGCCACTATGGCCACGTGGAGATCGATCTCGCACGACAGGGAACTGGCTGGGATATTACCCTGACGGCGGTGCATACCTTTCCGGTGAACGACGAATCCGGTAAGGTGACCGGCTTCGAGCGCCGCGAGTATAGCGACAAGGTGCGCCTGCACATGGAGCGGGACGGCACGCGGACATTCAGGAACTGATCCGCCCGATTGCGTCCCGGCGCCCTTATACGAGGGGTTCACGCAGATGCGGCTCCATTGCGGTATGCATTACAATGAAGAGCGAGGCGGGCGCGCGGGCGGGCAAATGTCCTATTCGCAAGAGTTTCTTGCCGATACACGAAACACCATTCTCCCCTGAACAGGGCCGGAGCATTGAGAAGAGCACAATGACCAGGAAGACAACCAAGTCCGAGGAACCCAGACGGGGTCGGGCCTACTACGACACGCTGAGCGAGGCCGAACTGGATCAGCTCTGGGCGAATCGCGCGGAGCGGGGTATCGAGGGCGCGGAAGAGCAGCTCCTCCGCTTCGTACTGCGGGAAAGAAAGGGTTTCAAGCCGGTGGAACGCTTCGTCTCCATATGCCAGCGCTGCAACCTCCCGGCGGACAATTGTGCTTGTCTAAACAAGTAATGGGATTCGGTTTCTAAATTGAGGGGGCATAAATTGACATATCGGAATAGCACCATATAAAATCCCGAAAAGAGCGTGCCGGTGCTCATCAGTCGGTCGCTTCCACAGGTTTTCATGTCTCCCGGAACCTGTGCCACGGGTGGACGCGCCGCCGAGGCCCCTTGTGTCGGCGCGGTCGGGGATGGAGACAAACGGGCCGCCTGGCGGCTTGGAACCACTTGAAGCATGTCGCACGCGGTCTCCAGAGATCTCTCCTGCCGCGACGCCGCCCCCCGTTGGGCGCGCCGCGCGTCATGCTTTTTTCTATTTTCCATCCAGTATCCCGCCCCCCTTTTTTTGTCAATAAGATCGTTATGTCCCAATCTTTCGATATTAAGTTCTGGGGCGTCGGCCCCGTGGTCGAGCGCCCCGCAACGTTGAAGGAATAACCCATGGAACTTTTTCCCGCCTTAGATCCCATTCCCCTGCCGGCGCCGGTGTGGCTGTTCAAGCTGCTGCACACGGTCACGCTGGCCCTCCACTTTGGTGCGGTGCACCTGCTTGTGGGGGGCCTTTTCTTTGCCACCCTGTGGGGCTTCCTCGGGCAGCGCCGCAACGACGCCGCCATGGTGGACGCGTCCCGGGTGACGGGCTACCGCCTGCCGGTGGTCATGGCCTACGTTGTGAACCTGGGGATACCGCCCCTGCTCTTCGCCCAGGTGCTCTACGGCCGCGCGCTCTACACCTCCAGCGTGCTGATCGGCGTGTACTGGCTTTCCGTGGTGTTTCTGGTGATGTTCGCCTACTACCTGCTCTACATGATCGCGAAGCGTGCCGAATCCAGCCGCGCCTTTGCCTGGGTGGGGTTGGTCGCCATCATCGCGGTGCTGAAAGTGGGCTACATCTACAGCGCCAACATGACCCTGATGCTCGCGCCGGAATCGTGGAACGCGATGTACCGGGACAATCCGTTGGGAAGCGCTCTGGCGACGGGGCCGGCGGCCTTGCCGCGATGGGCCTACATGATGATAGGCTCCCTTGGTGTCAGCGGGATCGGCTTTCTCCTGCTGGGAATTCATACGAACGTCACCCCTGAAACCGGCAGATTCCTCACGCGCCAGGGCGGGCGCTTTCTGGCCCTGTTTACGGTGGTGCAGGCGATTATGGGATTCGTGGTGTACCGTGCCCAGGACGAACCCGTGCGGGCCGGCCTGAGCGGTTCGCCCTACTACCTGACCCTCACCGCCGTCTGGGCGCTGACCGCGGTGCTGCTGGTCGTGCTCGGCCTGCTGGCCGCGCGCGCGAGCGCGTCGCCCCGATGGATCCTGGCCGCGGGGGCCGGCACCGTCAGCCTGGTCAATATCCTGGCAATGGCGGCCTTCCGCGATGGCATCCGCGACATCACGCTGTCCCTCAAGGGCTACGACGTGTGGAGCCGCGAAGTGAATACGAACTGGCTGACCGTTGGACTGTTCCTGCTCCTCTTCGTGGCGGCGGGCGTGGCCATCGGCTGGCTGACCCGCGTGGTCTTTCTGGCGAAAGGAGAATCGGCGTCATATGGCTAAGAAACACAAGAAAGTGGAAGAGGCTCCGTCCGAACACGAGTTCGACGAGATCCTCGGCAGGCGGGAATTCACCCGCACCGCGGTCGCGGGCGTCGGGGCCTGCTACCTGACGGCAATCGGCTACCCCGTCTATCGTTATCTGGCCACGCCGGCCCGCGAGGCGGCCTCGCTGGCCGCGGTGTCGGAAGTCGCACTGCCGAAGGGCGATATCCCGGAACCCGGTGCGGCGCTCATGTTTCGCTTCGGCACGAAACCAGCGCTGCTCATCCATCACTCGGATGGCAGCATGGTCTGCTTCGACGCTATTTGCACGCACCTCGCGTGCACGGTCCAGTTCCAGCCTGAGGAGGGGCGCATCTTCTGCGCATGCCACGGCGGCCAGTACGACATGCGCACCGGCGCCAATGTGGCCGGGCCGCCGCCGAAGCCCCTGAAGTCCTACACTGTGGAGGTGAACGATGAAAACGTCATCATCCGCCGGGCCTGAGCCCGCAAAGATCCCCGGCCTCTACGGCTGGGTCAACGAGCGCCTCGACCTGGAGGAGCTCATGGCCTTTGCGAAAAAGAAGCAGGTGCCCGAGCACAAGCACTCTTTCTGGTACTACTGGGGCGGCCTGTCGCTCTTCTTTTTCCTGGTGCAATTGCTCACCGGCATTCTGCTGCTGGTGTATTACAAGCCCGGCCCCGAGGCCTACGACTCGGTGCGCCAGATTACCTATGAAATCGATTTCGGCTGGCTGGTGCGCTCGGCTCACTCCTGGTCCGCCAACCTCATGGTGGTGGCCGTGGTGGTGCACATGTTCTCGGTTTTCTTCATGAAGGCCTACCGCAAACCCCGGGAATTCGGCTGGTGGAGCGGCATGGCGCTGTTCATCATCACCCTGGTTTTCGGCTTCAGCGGCTACCTGCTGCCGATGGATGACCTGGCCTACTTCGCGACGAAGGTGGGCCTTGAAATTCCCCAGGCCATTCCCGGCCTCGGACCGGTCATCGTGAACATCGTGCAGGGCGGTCCGGAAGTCACCAGCATCACGATTCAGCGGTTCTTCGCCATGCACGCGGTGGTGCTGCCGCTGGCCTTTATCATGATGCTCGCCTTCCACCTCTGGCTGGTCCAGAAGCACGGCAACGCTTCGCCCCCCTCCATCGAGGCCCTGCCCGCCGAAGAGCGCAAGAGCGTGCCCTTCTTCCCGAACTTCCTCATGAAGGATTTTGCCCTCTGGCTCATCGCCCTCAATATCGTGGCGATTCTGGCGAGCATGTTTCCCTGGTCCCTCGGGCCGCCGGCCGATCCCCTGGCCCCCGCGCCCCTGGGAATTCACCCCGAGTGGTACTTCATGAGCCAGTTCCAGTTGCTCAAGGTGCTCGGGCAGTGGTTCCCCGGCGCGTTGGGCGAATATCTGGGCATCGGGCTCTTCGGCCTGGCCACGCTGATGTGGACCCTGATTCCGCTGTACGACGTAAAGACGGCCCGCGGCAAGCGCGCGCGTAACGCCACCTGGTTTGGCCTGGCGGTGTTGCTGGCCATGATCATTTTGACCATCCTCGGCTATGCCGACGTCTGGAGCGCGGGCTCCCACGGCTGAGCCGCGCCCCGAAAAGGAGAACGAATTATGAATTACCCAGTTTGGGACGTACCCCACATCGGGAGTGGATGGGTGATCGGCGGTATCGCCATCTTCCATGTCATGATCTCCCATTTCGCCGTCGGCGGTGGTTTTTATCTGCCCATGGCCGAACGCAAGGCCCTGCGGGAAGGCCGCGAAGACTGGCTTCAGGCCGTGCACCGGCACTCCAAGTTCTTCATGATCCTCACGGCAGTGTTTGGCGCGGTGAGCGGCGTGGGGATCTGGTTTGCCATCGGCCTGGCGAACCCGGAAGGCACCAGCACGCTCATCCACAACTTCGTATTCGGCTGGGCCATCGAGTGGACCTTCTTCATCGTCGAAATCACGGCGGCCATGGTCTACTACTACACCTGGGGCCGCATCGACAACGAGACGCACCTTAAGGTGGGCTGGGTCTACGCCATCTCCGCGTGGGCGAGCCTGGTCATCATCAACGGTATCCTCACCTTCATGCTTACGCCCGGCTCTTCGTGGCTGGAGGTCGCCGGCACGGGCAACGAGGCGTCGCGGTTCTGGAACGCCTTCTTCAACCCCACCTACTGGCCGAGTCTCTGCCTTCGCACCCTCATCTGCATCTCGCTGGCGGGCGTGTGGGCGCTGATTACCGGTAGCCGCATCGACGGCAACGCTGAGCCCCGGCTGAAGGCGGAAGTCATTCGCTGGTCCGTCAAATGGCTGATACCGTCCTTCCTGCTGCTCCCCGTGTGTTTCCTCTGGTATCTCTACATGATGCCCGAAGGGCGCATGGAGCTGCTGCGCATCGGCATCAACACCATCGGCTCCGGCGCCTTCACCCAGGTTACCCGCGCGGCCCTGGTGATTGTCATGACTTCGGCCACCATTGCCGTCGTCGTATACTTCCTCGCCTGGCGCAATCCGAAGGACTTCACCTTCGGCCACGCGCTGGCGGTGCTCTTTCTCGCACTGGCGGCAACGGCATCCACCGAGCAGGCCCGCGAGATGATCCGCAAGCCCTATGTGGTCGTCGATCACATGTATTCCAACGGCATCCGCCGCTCCGACGTTGAGCGCATGAACGCCGAAGGCTACCTGGCGAAATCGATCTGGGTCACACCGGAGGAGCGCGGACGCTGGAGTGCCGCGCCCGGGGTTCAGCCGGCGGCGGACATGACACCGGCAACCGACCAACTGGAGCGAGGCAAGCTCATGTTCCAGGGCCAGTGCCTGGCCTGCCACACGGAATCGGGCTACCGCAGCATGCGGAGTTTCCTGGCCACACGGGATAGACAGGCCATAGACAACATTCTGGCCATGTTGCACAAGCCCGAGGCCGACTCGCCCTATCGCGCGTACATGCCGCCGTTGGTGGGAACACCGGAGGAGATCGCGGCCCTGGCGGCCTATCTCACCGAGATGGCTCACGGCCCCGCGGATGGGGAGAAGACCCAGGTGGCCGCCCAGTAGCCGTAGAAAGCTGATCGTTCACCGGCGCTACCGGGCTGGACGATCAGAGAAAATAACGAACCCGCAGTGACGCATCACTGCGGGTTCTTTACTTGCGCCCGACCACCAGGGCGCATCATCCATACGGATGCGCCTGCTCGAAGCGCACCGGACGGTGCTTCGTAATGCCCCCGCGATCCCGCGACCCGAAGATACCCGAAAGGTTCGCCTTGAGGGCGTCGGCGTTGTCGGATGCGAATTCCGCATCCTCCATGGAGATCGTGCCCGCCTTGACCATCTGGATCAGGTGCATGTTGAAGGTCTGCATACCCTCTTCCGATCCGTCGGCGATTACCTGGGGTATGCGGCCGATCTCGTCTTCACGGATGAGGGAAATGATGCCCGGCGTGGCGAACATGATTTCCACCGCCGGGACACGCCCGCTCCCGCTCGCATTGGGCAGGAGCCGCTGGGAAACCACCGCCTTGAGCTGGAGCGCGAGCTGGGAGCGAATCTGGGCTTGCTGCGACGAGGGGAACATGTCCAGTATGCGGTCAATCGTCATCATGACGTTTGTGGTGTGGAGCGTGCTGAAAACGAGGTGACCCGTCTCCGCGGCGCCCAGGCAGGTGTAAAAGGTGTCCACATCACGCATTTCGCCGATGAGGATGACATTCGGATCCTCGCGCATGATGGCGCGCAGCCCGCTGCGAAAATCCTTGGTGTCGATACCCACTTCGCGCTGGCTCACGCTGCATTGATTGTCGTGGTGCACATACTCGATGGGATCTTCCAGCGTCACAATATGACCATGGCGAATCTGGTTGATCCGGCCGATGATGGCGGCCAGTGTGGTGGACTTGCCGCTGCTCGTGGTGCCGGTGACCAGCACGAGGCCCCGGGGAAGGTTCGCGATCTTCTCCATCGCCTTCTCGGGCAGGTTGAGCTGCTTGAAATCGGGAATCTCCGTGCGCACGTGGCGCAGGATCATGGCCATGGCGCCGCGCTGCCGGTAGATGTTGGCCCGAAACCGGCCCTGGCCGGGAAAGCTGACCGCCATGTCGGCGTCTCCTGTCTCGAGAAATTCCACAATGCGCTGCTCATCCATGATCTCGTGGAGGAAGCCCAGAAACTGCTCTTCGCTCAGGTCTTCGGTTGGGACGAATCGAAGCACGCTGTCAATCCGCACAGCGGGGGGGCGTCCCACTTTCAAGTGGATGTCGGAGGCGCGATTTTTCAGCGCGTAGCCCACAATCTTGTGCAGGGCGAGATCGGTGGAAAGGGGGTGCGGGGTGGTGGTCGTGGTGGTGGTCATGGCGTGGCCCTCCTTCGCTGGTCGTGTCGTAATACACACCTCGAATGGCGGGCTGGGCGATGCGTGCGTCCAGTCACATTCTTTGACAGAATTGTATCATGAAATTGGACGGTCCGGGATGGGCGGCTGAAGTATGGGTCTTATGGGTCGTGACGCGCTATCAACTCCAGCTTGAACCTGTTCCCGCATAGTCGCTAAGGTATCCGAGGAGACGCGACTTCGCGGTCGTGCGAGCAGGGGAGATGGGATGAACATACTGGTGGTACTGGGCACGCGTCCGGAGGCGATAAAAATGGCCCCGGTTATTCGGGCTCTGCGCGCACATACCGCAAAACCTTCCGTGTCCCTATGTCTCACCGCCCAGCATCGCGATCTGCTCGATCAGGCCCTTGCCCTGTTCGAGCTGCCGGTGGACTATGACCTCAATCTCATGCGGCCCGACCAGTCCCTCTCGGGCCTGACGGGCGCGGTCCTCACGGGCCTGGAACCCATTCTGGCTTCGGAGCGACCCGATCTCGTGCTGGTGCACGGAGACACCACCACTTCTTTCACCGCGGCCCTGTCCGCCTTCTATCACCAGATTCCCGTGGGGCACGTGGAGGCGGGACTCCGCAGCCACCATCCGGCGCAGCCTTTTCCCGAGGAGCTCAACCGCCGGATGACGGACGCCCTGGCCTTCCATCATTTCGCGCCGACCGAGGACGCCCGGGAGAACCTGCTGCGGGAGAATATAGACCCATCGCGGATTCTGGTGACCGGAAATACCGTTGTGGACGCACTGATCTTCGCCGCGGCCCTGCCCTGCCCATCCGGCGATCCGCGCCTGGAGAACCTCGGTCGGGAGCGGGACTTGATTCTCGTCACGGCGCACCGCCGGGAAAGCTTCGGCGCGCCCTTCTTTGAGATCTGTCGCGCCCTGCGGACGATCGCGGACCGGCATCCCGGCGCGGAAATCGCTTTTCCGGTTCATCCGAATCCCCGCGTATTCGATGCCGCGCGAAAGCTCCTCGGCGGACATGATCGCATTCACCTGCTCGATCCGGTGGAATACCTGCCCTTTGTCCACCTCATGAAACGCGCCCGGCTCGTTCTCACGGACTCGGGCGGCATCCAGGAAGAGGCCCCCACCTTCGGCGTACCCGTTCTCGTTCTTCGCGACGTCACGGAGCGCCCCGAAGCCCTGGCGGCGGGAACCGCGCGGCTCGTGGGAACGCACCACGACACTATTGTCGCGGCGGCCGATGAACTGCTCGAGGACACGGGTGCCCGAACCGGTATGATTCAAAACGGAAATCCCTTCGGCGATGGCAAGGCCGGTGAGCGAATAGCAACATTCCTCATGCAGGGGCGGGAGGGTACACCATGAAGTGTGTCTGCGTGATCGGGCTGGGCTACATCGGCCTGCCCACGGCCAGCATCCTCGCCACAAGCGGGTTCCACGTCCTCGGTGTGGATATCGACGCCGCCGTGGTCGCCACGGTGAATCAGGGCGACATCCACATTGAGGAGCCCGGACTCCACACCGTGGTGCGCGCGGCCATTCAGTCGGGAAACCTCAAGGCCGCCCTGAAGCCCGCACCGGCCGATGCGTATATACTGGCCGTGCCCACACCCCTCACCGATGGCAATCGTCCGGACATGAGCCATGTGCGCGCCACCGCGGAGGCCATCGTGCCGTATCTGCGCCGGGGCGCGCTCGTCATCCTGGAGTCCACCTCGCCGCCGGGCACCTGCCTCGACATGCTCGTGCCCATCCTCGAATCCTCTGGACTCAACGTCGGCCCGGATATTCACCTCGCCCACTGTCCCGAGCGTGTATTGCCGGGGCATATCCTCCGCGAACTCATCAGCAATGATCGGATTATTGGCGGCTTCGATTCCGTCGCCGCCGAGAAGGCCCGCGATCTTTACGCCACGTTTGTCGACGGTCCCATGCATCTGACCGATCTCACCACCGCCGAATTCGTGAAGGTGCTTGAAAACACCTATCGCGACGTGAATATCGCCCTGGCCAACGAGGCCGCTCTCTTCTGCGAGGGGCTCGGTATTCAATTTTCCGAGGCGGCCCGACTGGCCAACCGACACCCCCGCGTCAATGTCCATCAGGCCGGGCCGGGCGTGGGCGGGCACTGCATCTCCGTCGATCCCTGGTTCCTCGTCGACCGCTTTCCCGAAAAGGCCCGTCTCATCCGCCTGGCCCGCTTGCGCAACGATGGCATGCCCGCCCATGTGGCCGATACCGTCCTCGAACTGCTCGCGGGCCTTCAAGACCCCCGGGTCGCCGCGCTCGGTCTGGCCTACAAGGGCAATATCGACGATACCCGCGAGAGCCCCGCCGTGGCGGTTATCCGGCGATTGCTAACCGAAGGCATCGAGGTCGTCGCACACGATCCCTTCGTGCGCAACGCGCCGGTGCCCCGAGAAACGCTGGAGAACGCGCTCCAGGGCGCCGACTGCCTGCTGGTGCTGACCGATCACGACGAGTATCGCCACCTCGGCCCGGCCCAGGCCGCACGATTGATGCGGGGCCGAATGGTCTACGACACGCGCAATGTCCTGTGCCACGCGGACTGGCGCGAGGCCGGCTTTTCGGTGCGCGTCCTCGGCGGCGGTTGAGGCGCGCCGGGCCACACCCCCCTGAACCCTTTCTCTCCTCAGAATAAAGCCCTGCGTCAGTATTGATATTAAGAATTCATTATCATATAATGATGGAGACCGACCCCTGTTCCGTATGGCTGCGGAGCCCCAGGGGCGGCGGGTTATGTTCCGCCATGTACGCATGGCGTAAGGAGGTTCCCATCATGAGAACGAAGTTCACAACCCGGGCACTGCGCCTGGGGGCCACCCTGTTGGTGGTTGCGCTCGGAACGGCTGCCCACGCCACGACGGTACTCTATGCCGTGGGCCAGGCCTTTGCGCCCGGTCATGGTCACGACACGGGCAACTATCTTTGGTCCATTGACATTACCAACGGCGAGGCGACGCAAATCGCGCCCATCGCCAGTGGCATTTCGGGACTGGGGATGGCGCCGGACGGTACGCTCTACGGCCGCAGCGGTCTCAGTCTCTACACTGTGGACCGATCGAACGCGGCCCTCAACCTGATCGGCAGTGCGCCATCCGGCAGTGCGACAAGTCTGGAAATCATGCCCGACGGTCGGGCCTTTGTGCTGCCCTTCAATGCGGATTTCGAGACGAACCAACTCCACACGCTGGACCTGGCGACCGGAGCGCAGGTTCCCGTGGGCAGCGCCACGTCCTTATTGGACGCCATCGACCTCGCTTTTCCGAACCGGGACATGACCTACGGGCCGTTTGTCATTTCCCTGGGGAGTGTTGGCAATTATCTCTATGGCATGGACCTCGAAACCAATACCCTCATAGAAATTGACCCGGACACCGGCGACGCCGAGGCCAAAGGCGACTTCGATGCGGCCCGCATGGAAACTGCGGACGGCTACTGGAGCGGATTTGCGGGATTGACCGGTGCGGACACGGATGGCGACGGCTTCAACGACGCCCTGTACGGAATCGCGAACTACTACTACGATTTCAATACGCAGACGAGCAGCGCCCGAGGCGCCATTGGATTGTTCGACCTTGAGACGAGCACCTGGTCCCTCGTCGGAGAAAATGAAGGCGTGATCTTCTATTCCCTCGCTTCCGGCAACGTCACGGCACCCATTCCCGAGCCGACCACCCTCGCATTGCTCGGTCTGGGCGGCGCATTTCTTGCCTTGCGCGAGAGGCGCCGCACGCGCAAGGCGTAAGCCCGATTGCGCCCTGCAAGATCGTGCGTGAAAAACACCCTCCTCTCCTTCTCTTCCCCCGTCTCCGCCCTGTGGAGGCGGGGGAAGTCATGTTTCGGTGTCTTGACGCCCATACGGAACGGTCGAAGTTGCGCCCCCGGTCGCGCCATGCTATACTTCGTCATATGGCGAATTAAGGAAGTAATATGCGGTCTATCGTCAACATCACAAAGGCCCTGGCCGATGAAAACCGGGTGCGGGCCCTCGGCGCACTTCAGCACCAGCCGCTCTGCGTATGCCAGATCATCGAACTGCTGGGCCTGGCGCCCTCCACGGTATCCAAACATCTCGCGATACTGCGGCAGGCCGGACTCGTGACGTCGAAAAAAGAAGGGCGCTGGATCTACTTTCAGCGCGCAGACGCCCCCACGGAAGTGGTCGAGACCCTCGAATGGCTTTACGGCCAGTTGGCGCGATCAACCGCCCACCGGGACGACCAGAAGAAGCTCAGGCTTATTCTCAAACAGGACCCCGCGATTTTATGTCAGATGCAGCACAAAGGCTGAAAATTCTCTTTCTCTGCACGGGAAATTCCTGCCGCAGCCAGATGGCCGAGGGCTGGGGTCGCCACTTGAAAGATGATCGGGTCGATTTTTTTTCCGCCGGTATCGAAACCCACGGCCTGAACCCCAACGCAGTGAAGGTCATGGCCGAGGCCGGGGTCGATATCTCCGGCCATCGGTCCCGGCATATTGACGAGTTCAAGGACGTCCCGCTGGACTACGTGATTACGGTCTGCGGCCATGCGGACGAGAACTGTCCGATTTTTCCCGGCCCCACGAAAGTGGTGCACCACGGCTTTGACGATCCGCCCAAACTCGCGCGGGAAGCGGCCACGGAAGAGGAGGGGCTGAACCACTATCGCCGTGTACGAGACGAGATTCGCGCCTACGTGGAGACCCTGCCCGAGTCCTTGACGCCGTAGGGCTGGACCGGGTGTGGTATCCGGTTGACCCCTGCGTCGGCGCTTTGTATTTTGAATGACTTTTCATATGAAAGTTTATCCCTGAATGGTCGCGCCAGACGCGGATCAACCTTCACCAATCTGAAAACACAGTTCCAACGGAGTTGCCCCATGAACAAGCCCGCCCGTCCCGATTCGAAATCATCCATGAGCCTGTTCGAGCGCTATCTTACCGTCTGGGTGGGTATGTGCATGGTCGGCGGCATCGCGTTGGGCTCCATCGCGCCCGGCGTCGCCCAGGCGCTCGACGCCATGTCGATCAAAATCAACGACGCGCCCGTGGTCTCGATCCCCATCGCGATTTGCCTCTTCTTCATGATGTACCCCATCATGGTGAAGATCGACTTCGGTGAAGTGGTCCAGGCGGGAAAGAGCACAAAGCCGATGCTTTTGACGCTCTTCATCAACTGGGCCGTGAAGCCCTTCACCATGTACGGTATCGCGGTGCTCTTTCTCGGCGGAATTCTGAACGGCTTCATCGGTGCGGGGGCCGTGGACTTGGTGAAACTGCCCCTGGGCCTCGATCTCGCGGCCGGCGCGACCTACGGCGCGGGCACCGTGGTGGAGACGGCCGGCGGTCTGATGCTCGAAGTACCCCTGTGGCGCAGTTACCTCGCGGGATGCATTCTCCTGGGTGTCGCGCCCTGCACGGCGATGGTGCTCGTGTGGGGCTATCTGGCCCGGGGCAACGACGGCCACACCCTGGTCATGGTCTCCGTGAACTCTCTGGCCATGCTGGTGCTTTACGGACTGATCGGAGGGTTTCTCCTCGGCGTCGGCAAGCTGCCGGTCCCCTGGGAAGCCCTGCTCCTCTCCATCGCCATCTATGTGGCCCTGCCCCTGGTCTGCGGCTACGCCAGCCGAAAGTTGATCCTTCGCGCGAAGGGCGAGGTCTGGTTCAAGGAGAAATTCCTCCACGTCCTGACCCCCTTCACCATCACGGCGCTCCTGGTGACGCTTGTGCTGCTTTTCTCATTCAAAGGTGCGGTCATCCTGGCGAATCCCCTCACCATTCTCTGGATTGCCATACCCCTGACCATCCAGACGGTTCTGATCTTCATGATCACCTACTTCCTCGCGAAGGTGCTGGGCTTCAACTACCGCGATGCCGCGCCCTCGGCCCTCATCGGAGCCTCCAATCACTTCGAAGTGGCCATCGCCACGGCGGTGATGCTCTTCGGCCTCTCGTCCGGCGCGGCACTGGCCACGGTCGTCGGCGTGCTGATCGAGGTGCCCCTCATGCTGGCGCTGGTGCGCTTCTGCACGCGTACCGAGGGTTGGTTCGCCAGCGCGCGAGCCCCCCAGGAATCCGCCTGACCGACGCGTAGCCCCCGGTCAGTTGCCCTCGCCGGATCGTCGGGAGCGCAGGAGGCCGCGAATGACCACCACCGGGGGCACACAGAGGAGGAGCGCCGCGATGCCATCGGCGGGGCCGTCGGCGGCCAGTCCGAGGGTCATGGCAATCAGGGTCGCGAGGCCGCAGATCCAGGGCCAGAAGTTGGGTCGTTCGTGGAGATTCATGGTTCGATGCTCCTCAGCGCCGTTCAACCGAGAACGCGGCGGCGCTTCCGGGGAGCGCCCGCGCGTCCCCTTCCGATGTCGCCGACTCCCCCCGCTGCGACGCGGCCCGCCGGGCCTTTCGCCACTTGGCGATGTACATGAGGTAACCGGAGACCGAGAGGAGCCCGGAGCTCAGGCTTAGAAACAGGTAGGCGAGCAGAACGAGATTCCCGCCGAGCGCGCCGGTGTGCAGCCGCGCACCCACGAGGATGGCCTTCATCCACCAGGCGAGGGGATAGGGCTGGGCGCGGGGCGTAGTCTCGGCGGTCACGATCCCGATGCTCGGGAGCAGCCCGGGGTCGCGGGGGTCGGGTTCGGAGAAGCTGCTGTAAACGCGGGTGCCCTGGATGGCGCCCTCCACGGGAAAATCGATACGGGAAACGTACTGATCGGGGTAGAGCTTCTGTGCCTCGGCCCACACCGTTTCAAAGGGGGGCAGCGGATCGGCCTTCTCGAAGCGCCCGAGCGTGGCCTCGCTCTTCTGGAGATCGGCCCGTACCTGGTACTGGATGCCGAAAACGCCAAAGGTCAAACCGATGCCGGTAACCGCCATCAACAGATTGAAGGCCAGCGCGGCAATGCCGACCAGCTTGTGGAGGTCCGCCATGGGCATATGAAGAGCCCTGCCCCGGCGGATAAAGCCGAAGGCCATGGCCTTCATGAACGGACCATAGATTATCCAGCCCGTGAGGGTGGATATGAGGAATATGACGCCCAGGGCGCCCACAAGAATGGTTCCCCAGAATTCAATAAGCAGGTCGGCGTGAAGCTCCAGCATGAACTGGCTTACCCGCTCGGCGATGGAGGCGCCTTTCGCGGCGTTAGCCGCGCCGGCCTCGCCCATGGGCGGGATGCCCTCGGGCAGTGTACCCCGTGTGAGGGTGAGCACCCCCGTGTAGGGATCGCGCTCAAAGCCGAGAAAGCCGCCCGCCGCAACCACCAGGAATTGATCCACGTCGCCGTCGAAATGTCCGGGGGCGACCCGACCCACGACCCCCTGGACCGGTGCAAAGTGCGCTTCTATCGCGTCGATAGCCGGCTGAACAGGCAGTCGTTTTGCGGGATCGAGTAGGACGGTTTCGCCTTGGTTTCCGTGATGGAGGTACTGGTGGACCATCTCGTCCACCAGCAGATAGGTGGCGGTCATGCTGAAAATGAGGACGTTGATACCAATGATCAGGCCGGTCCACTTGTGAATGGCGTGAATCCAGCGGGTGGTGCGAGGCGTCATGGCGCTTGGACTATCCTTCGACGATTGGGAGGTTGCATGATCGTTTGGTAAATTGTAAAAGCCAGAGGGTTGGCATTAATTCTTTTGTTTATTATACTAAACCAAAAGATGTCATTCAACCGGTCCCCCCGAAATAAATATTTCATCCCGAATGTCTCAGCGAAGCTCCCTTCCGCAACCAGGCACGCTCCCACAGAGCCGCACTGACACGGCGCGGACTATTCTCCTTCCGCGGCTTGGAAAGTTTCTGCAACGCCGAGGCGATCACACACAGCGATTGATCGCGGTAATCAAGTCGTTGATGTGGAAGGGCTTTCGCAAGATCTCGCGGATGCCGCTTTCCTGGACGTCGTCGAGCTTTTCGTCATCGATGATTCCGGTCGCCAGTAGAATCGGAAGATTGGGGCGAAGGGTGCGAATAGCGCGGGAGAGCTCAATGCCGTTCATTCGGGGCATGGTCAAATCGCAGATGACGACATCGAAGGGGGTGTCTGAAGCCCGGAGCGCCTCCAGCGCGTCGGCGGGGTCGTTGAAGGCCGTCACCTCGAAACCCTGTCTGCGCAGGACGATGGAGACCATGTTGGTAATGGACACGTCGTCATCCACCAGGAGCACCCGCCCTGAACCGCGCGCGGGCGGAAGGGAGATGGGGTCCAGTCTGTGGTCCTCGCGGGCGGGCTGCTGGCTGAGCGGCAGGAAGACGGTGACGCAGGTGCCGCGGTTCAACTCACTTTCAATCTCGACGGCGCCATCCATCCGGGTCGCGATGCCGTGGACCATGGAGAGTCCGAGTCCGGTGCCCTTCCCCACCTTCTTTGTGGTGTAGAAGGGGTCGAAAAGTTTGTCGAAGCTGGCCGGATCGATTCCGACACCGTCGTCGCGCACCCGCAACACGCAGTAGCTTCCGGCTGGCAGGTGCCCGCTTAGGGTCTGGCGGGGCGCGGCCAGTTGCTCCACATCCACGCTTACCCGGAGCGTACCGCCCCGATCCTCCATCGCGTGGACGGCGTTGGTGCAGAGGTTGGTGACGAGTTGGTGAATCTGGGTGGGGTCGCCAAAAACGTTGGCCCCATGGGTCCCTGAGCCAAACTGGATGTTGACGGACGGCGGCAGGGAGCCCCGGAGGAAGCGCAGGGCGTCTTCCACCTCCTTGACGAGGCTGAGGGAGATGAAGCGAACATCGGAAGTGCGGCTGAAAATCAGGATCTGCTCGACCAGCGATGCGGCCCGGAGGGCCCCCTGCTCGATCTCGCGGAGGTTGTGATCGAGTGCGGCGGGATCCTGGGTCCCCGATTCGCGGGCAATATGGCAGAAGCCCAGCATGGAGTGGAGAATATTGTTGAAATCGTGGGCGATTCCCCCGGCGAGCGTGCCCAGGGCCTCCATTTTCTGGGCCTGGCGGAGCTGTTTCTCCAGCTCCACTTCGTGGGTGATATCGTGCTGGACGCTGACATAGTTTACGATGGCGCCGTCGGGCCCGAAGATGGGGGAGATGGTGGCGCGCTGGTGGAACAGTTCGCCATTCTTGCGCCGGTTCAGGAACTCGCCCTGCCACGTCTGCCCGCTGGAGATTGTATTCCAGACGCTGGTGTAGAAGTCTTCGTCGTGGATCCCGCTTTTCACGATGGAGATGCGCTTGCCGATGGACTCCGCCCGGGTGAAACCGGTGATCTTCTCGTAGGCGGGGTTTACATACTCGATAACGGCTTCCGGATCGGTGATTACGATGGATTCCACGGCCTGCTCGATGGCGGTGCCGAGCCGGTGGAGATCCGCCTCGCGGGCCCGCTCGTGGGTGAGGTCGATGGTGTGCCCCATGATACGATAGACTTTGCCGTCGTCGTCCATCAGGGGAATGAAGCTCGAGCTGAAGATCCGCGTGGCGCCGGCGACCACGGGCGTGACTTCGAACTCCGAAGGCTCGCCCGCCAGGGCGCGATCAAACAGTCCGGCGATCCGTTCGCGATCACAAGGCGCCATGATGTCCAGGTACTTCCGACCGCAGATCTCCGAGGGCTGGGAGGCGCAGACCATCCCGAGGCCCGCCTTGTTGATGGCGACCACATAGCCTTCACGGTCGATCTCGTGAATACAGATGGGAAGCCCCGCCACCAGGCGCCTGTAGCGGTCCTCCCGTTCGCGCACCCCGAGTTCGGCCAGTTTCTGGGTGCTGATGTCCTGGCAGATACCCCGGAAGTCAATGATGCCGCCATCCGCCCCGAGATTGGGCCGGGCGATGGCGAGCATGTGGTGGAGCGTGCCGTCGGGGTGGAGCAGCCGCCACTCAACCCGCACCGTCGCGTGATCCCGTACCAGGCGCCTGGCCTGTTCGCTCAGCGCCATGCGATCGGGGGGATGCACGCGGTTCAGGAAGGCATCGAAGGTGGAATCCAGTTCGCTGCGTGTTGCGCCGAGCAGATTGAGCATCTCGTCGGAGCACCAGACAAAGCCGCCCTTCGGGTGCCAAATCCATGAGCCGATCCGGGCGATGCGCTGGGACTCCGCCAGGCGGGCTTCACTGGCCTGCAAGTCGCGCTGTGCGTGCTTGCGCTCTGAGATGTCGGTGAGCACACCGATTAGCTTGCCGGCGCCCCGCCCGCCATTTCGCTGCACGGTACCGTTGGCGGCGTACCAGTGGGTGGTCCCGTCATCCCATTGCATGCGAAACTCGGTGCCGAAGATGTCCGGCCCGGAAAGGGCCTCCCGGACTTTGGCCAGCACCTGGGGCCGATCCTCCCGGTGCACCTGCTTGAGGAAATGGCGGTACGTCCCCTTGAACGTGCCCGAAGGCAAGCCGAGTAGGGGTTCGACATTCTCCGACCAATCGAATTTGCCGGAGACCGGATCGAGCTCCCAGACACCGATCCGCGTTGCCTGAGATGCTTGCCGGAAAAGCGCGGTTCCACGGTCACGGGCGGTTTCGGCCAGCCGCCGACGGATCTCCGAGAGGATCAGGCTGCCGATGGCGACCGCTCCGACGGGATAAATCACGCTCAACGGGAGAAGAAATCGGCGGAAATTCTCCAAGCCGGAAAGCCCCGGCAGGACGAGGGTCCAAAGGAGAAAAAGGGCTCCGACGACGAGGCCCAGGGCCAGAAGATGGCGGCGCTTCACCTGCTCCGGGACGGGGCAGACCAGGCGGGCAAAGAGCAGCCCCGCGAGCAGCGCGCACAGCGTGGCCAGGGTTCCCGGCCAGGCGCCGTCTCCGCCGAGATAGAGACGAAGCGCGCAGGGGGGCAGGGCGGCGGTGACCCCGGAGAGCACGCCGCCAAACAAGGCGGCCAGGGCCACCAGAATGCCCCGGCTGTCCATGAGTACACCGGGGGTCAACTCCACGGGAACCAGCATACCCCCGCAAGCGGCCAGGCCAAAAAGAAGACCGAAGCCGATGCGTTCCCCGCGCAATCCCAATCGTTTGGCGCGGGACTCCATCCACTGATAAATGAAGAGCAGGGCGAGGACGAGAGCCATGTTCTGGCCCAGCGATATCAGGACGTCCGCAACGCTTTTCATAACTCCCTGTCCCGTGCGTTTTTCCCGCCCGATGCCACGTAGCCCCACCCCGGCAGGCCGCCCCCGTGAGCGGGGCCGGGCGGGAATCAACTGTGACATGAGTGTAGCTCACCCTCGTCAAAATTGCCAGCGCCGCACGCGGGCTCAGCGGGCGCTGAAGAGGGTCACATCGCGCAGGTGGAGGTCGGACGGGTTCCCCTCGAAGGTGAACCTGAGGGCATCGGCTGTCACGGCCTTCAGGGCCTGAATGCGCTTGCGTCCGACGGTCTCACCCCGGGCCACCGCTTCCCAGTGTCCTCCGACCCGCGCCTCGACGGTGTATCCAGTGATGCGCTGACCGTGACTCAAGTCCTCCTCCAGCACGAGTTCACGCAGTAAGACAGGCGCGTCGAGAGCCAGTTCCCAGGTCGTGCCGGACTCAACGGGCAATGGCCCGTCGGTGCGCCGCACCGGTGTGGCGTAGCGCGCCGCCACGGCCGCGCCGAAGCCTTCCAGCATCGCGACTTCCGCAAGGGGAATCTGCCCCGAGGTGTCCGGGGTCATATTGATGAGCAGGTTGGCGCCATGGCCGATGGATTTGCCATAAACGTCCATCATCTGATCTATCGTTTTCAGGCTTCCATCCGAATCGGGAGACCAGAACCAGTGGGATCGGGTGAAGATGTTGGCCTCGGGGATGAACCATCCCTCGGCGTCGTGACGCACCCAGTTCTTCGTGCCTTCGCCGGGGTTTACCACGTTCCACAAGGGGTAGTCCGCCAGGCCCTGTTCACTTCCGGACCAGCGGAGGTCCTGCTGGGTGCCGCCCATGATCACCGCGTCGGGCTGGAGTCGCCGAATGAGATCGACCACGGCGTCCCCATAGCGCGCGCCAATGGCCTTTCCGTTGGCATCCAGCACATCTGACCCGATGGGGCTGAAGGCTTCATCGAGCCACACCACTTCCAGGGGGCCGTAGTTCGTGAGCAGCTCGCGGGCCTGCTCCATGAACCTAGGGAAATAGGCGTTGAGATCGCCGATGAGCTTGCGCTTGCCGATGGGGTCGGGCGTGCTGGTGACGCCTTCGTGTTTGTCGCCGGCGGACAGATAGAGACCGGGGGAAAGGCCGTGTTTCCGGGCGGAATCGACAAACTCGCGCACCACATCGCCCTGACCGTTCTTCCACGGCGATTGCTTGATGGAATAGTCCGTGGTGCTGGTTGGCCACAGGCAGTAGCCATTGTGGTGCTTCGCCGTCAGCACGATATGCTTCGCGCCAAAGGCCTTCGCCGTGCGCGCCCACTGATCGGTGTCAAGCTGGGCGGGGTTGAAGGTATCCGCGGGCGGCGTGGCAAACATGTCGCTGTTTTCGGTGTAGGCCGCCGGGCCATAGTGGACGAAAGCGCCCAACTGACTTTCCTGGTAGCGGGCCTGGCGCGGCGAGGGCACCAGCGCGCCCTCGGGCGTGAAGAAGTGCTCCAGCAGTTCCCGGGGCGTGCCCATGAATTCGGCGCGCTGCAGATCGCCGCAGATCTGCTGGTCACCGCCGGTGTAGTAAACGATGGTCTTGCCGCCGAAGTAAACCAGCTCCGCGTCCGAGGCGTTCTGCTCGCGGATGTAGTGCGGGCGCAGGGCGTGGACCTTGAGCTCGGGCTGGTAGGTCACAAAAGGACGATCTTCCGGCGCGTCTTCCCAGGTGACGAGATCCGTGGAGCGCGCCACACGCGTCTCATAGTGGGCATTGCCGAGGGCCTCAAGATAGAGCGTGTAATACTGGTCGCCTTCGAAATAAAGCGCCGGGCCGCCCACGTACTTGTTGGTGCCGTAGTAGGCCTCCGGCACCTGCGTCCACGTCATCAGGTCGTCCGATGTGAAGTACTTGAACGTGAAGGCGGGCCAACGGGGATCATTGGTCTCCACGAGCAACACGAACTTGTCCGCGCCCCGGCAAACGGCGACGTTGAAGAAATTCTCGTCCTCATTCGCGTGCAGCACCACCTTTGGCTCAGTCCAGTTTACCAGATCGTCCGACGACGTCACGCTCACGTCCTTTACCTGCCACTTCTTCTCCGTGCCCCAGTTGCTTCCGAAGACATAGACGCGCCCCTCCCAGACGAAAGTAAAGGCAAGGCCATGTCCCACCAGCGGTGTGGAGACGATGCGGTCACCGGCCACATCGCGGATGCGCACCTGATCGTACTGCATGCTGCTGCCCTCGGGGACACCGGGCGTCTCCCACTGCACCTGCCAGCTCTCCATGAGATAGAGCTTGTCTTTGAAGACGAAGGGGGTCGTCTCCACGAGGGGCGAGTCCAGCTTGGTCCAGTTGATCAGCGGGTGCTTCCATGTCGCGGCCTTGTCGGCGGCCAGGGCGATGGGGGAGAGGAAGGCGGCAAGCAGGAGCAGGGCGAAGTATTTCATGAGGGATTCCTCGAGGTTTCGGCAAGTGGACAGCCCGAGCATACTGGCGACGCGAGGGGGCGCTTGTCAACCTTTATAGGACGGATACGACCGATAGGACCGATATGCTCAAATCAGTCCTATCGGTCGAATCCGTCCTGTCGATCATCCTGTTGCCTCAAGTAAAAATCTACTCCAAATGTGTTTCGTTGCCTCATGTGTAAATCAACTCGAACGTATCCCGGGGCCTTGGGGATTGTTGGGTTGTCTGGCTCTTCTTGCCGCCCCTGGCGGCCCTCCCCCCATGGGGGGAGGGCCTGCTGTACGAGTACTGTAATGCTTATCCCGTTTTCTCTTTCTTGTTGCTTTTGCGCCATGGATGGTCCGCAGACGGAGCGGGCGGGGTATCGGTGTCGTTGCGCCGGCGGACCGCCAGCTTGCCCAATCGTTTCTGAGTGGCCTCTATCTCCCGTTTGAGGGCCGCCGGATTCAGGGCGGCGTAGCGCTTGCGCAACCGCTCCTTGACGGCCCTGGTGACGTGAGGAGAGGCCAGAACGCGCTGGTACGGCGTCTGGGCCTTGTCATAGCGCTTGGTGACCTTGGCGCCGTCCCGGACCTTCTCCAGAAGCTTCATGGAGGGCATGAAGAAGTTTACGTAGTCCCGCACCACC